>JBFWSD010000593.1:0-5164 GCA_050248575.1 Gemmataceae bacterium | reverse complement strand
ATCATCGCGGTCAACGAGGACGTCGCGGACGCCCCCGACCGCTATCGCATGGTTTCGCTGCTCATGCTCTACGACATGCAGACCTGGAAGGACAAGGACCTGGGCGCCATCGCCCGCAAGATGAACGTCATCAAGGATCGCCTCGACATCGCTCGCGGCGGCCCCAAGACCCAGAAGCTGCAGAAGGAAGTTGTGCTGCGTCTGGATGAGCTCATCAAGAAGCTCGAGAACCAGCAGAACCAGCAGCAACAGGCCAATGGCGGCGGCTGCCCGAATGGCGGTCAGCCCGGCGGCGCTTCCGGCGGTCAGCCCGGCAATACCAACCAGCCGTCGAGCCCGATGCAGGACAGCAACATCGCCACCAACGGCGGCCCGGGCAACGTCGACGAAAAGCGTCTGCGTAACCTGGCCGAGAGCTGGGGCAAGCTGCCCGAACGCGAACGTGCCCGCGCCATGGCCGAACTGACCCGCGGCATGCCGCCGCGTTATCGCGAAGTGATCGAAAAGTACTTCCGCGACATCAACCGTGCCAACAACAACAACTGACCTCATGCTCAAACGGGCCGGGGCAACGCGCCCCGGCCTGACCTGAAATGGCGATTGCCTCCGAGAACCGAGAATGAGAAATGAGATGACTCATTTTCCGTTCTCGGTTCTCGCGTTTTCTGGCCGGCGGACTCAGGGGAGTGAATCCATGATGCAACGCTTGTGTGTGCTGGCAGCCTCCTGCAGCTTGTTTCTGACGGGTTTCGGCCTGGCGGCCGAACCCAGGCTCACCACCATTGACGGCAAGACCGTGCAGGGCGAACTGGTCAACGTCACCCCGACCGAAGTGCTGCTGAAGACTACAAAGATGGGGGAAGTCGCCACTCCCAACGACAAGGTCCTCGACCTTGACATGCAGAGGAATTCCGCGGCCCCCAAGAACTACCTCGAGGTCGAACTGGTCGACGGCACTGTTCTCAAGTGCAGCGACTTTCAGGTCAAGCAGAAGGAAGTCGAGGTCAAGTTGACCTCCGGACAGCAGATCAAGTTGCCGCTGGCCAGCATCGTTTACATGGTTCGTGATGCCCACGACAGCGATCTGTACAAGAAGTTTCGCGAGTTCGTGTCGGGCCAGGGCAGCCGCGACATCTTCGTCGCCAATTCCGCTGGCACCTTGCAGCCTCTCGAAGGGACCTTGCGATCGAGTGCCATGAATGACAAGATTCACTTCACGACGCAGACGGGCTCGGAGGTCGACTTGCCCTTGGAACGCGTCCACGGGCTGGTGTTCTTGCGGAAGCGCGAAGCCGTGAGCGAGAAGACCTTGTTCAAGCTGCATGATACCGCCCGGAACGTGCTGGTCGTGGAAAAGAGCGAAAAGACGGCTGCGGGCTTCAAGGTCACCACCGTGTGCGGCGCGGTCGCGGAGTTCCCGCTCGACCAGCTCGCCAAGCTCGATTTCAACAAAGGGCAGCTCACCTACCTGTCGAATATTCGCGAGAACGACTTCATGCCGAAGCTGCTCAAGGTGGTGGAGAAGTCCAGCCTCGGCGGCGTCGATCATTATCGCCGCGACAAGAATCTCGACGGCGGCAAGATCCGGTTGCAGAACAAGCCGTACGACAAGGGGCTGTCCATGCACGCCTACACCGAACTGGTCTACGAGATCGGCGGCGACTTCAAGGAATTCAAGGCGGTCATGGGCATCGATGACCAGGTCGGCGGCGACAGCCACGTGAAGGTCACTGTCGAGGGGGACGACCAGGAGCTGTTCTCCGCCGAGCTGAGCCGGCAGGACCGCAAGACGATCCCGATTGCCATCAACATCACGGGAAAGAAAAAGCTGCGCATCGTGGTCCGCTCGGTCAACTTGATCGATCTGGGCGACCACGTGACGCTGGCCGAGGCCCGCCTGACCAAGTGAGCGTCAGGGGGTTGCGAAGAAGCATTGGCTGCAGGGTATCTCGCCCTGGTGCCGTTAGAATCCGCCTCTCCGTCCGTCTGGAAAGTGTCACTTCGTTCCTCGTGCTGCGTGGGGAACGTATCGGCGCGGCCTGAAGGGTCGCGAGACTCGAGCAAAGGACATCCGATGAACTATCGCATCCTTGTGGCCCTGGCGGTACCAGTGGTGGCCCTCCTGGGCCTGGCCGCGCAAGGGCAGGACGTCGACCCGCAGGTGCTGGCCGCGGAAAAGCAGCGGATCGCGGCGATCGAGAAGGTGCGGCCGTCGGTGGTGGCGGTCTTCTCGCGGGGCGGCCAGGGAGGCGGCTCGGGCGTGATCATCGACAAAGAAGGCTATGCCCTCACCAACTACCACGTGGTGCAAGGCTCCGGCCCGGTCATGAAGTGCGGGCTGGCGGACGGCGTGCTCTACGACGCCGTGCTGGTCGGCCTCGACAAGGTCGGCGACATTGCCCTCATCAAGCTGCTCCCCAAGGAGAAAGGCAAGGACTTCCCCTTCTCGGTGATGGCGGACAGCGATAAGGTCCGCGCCGGCGACTGGTCGATGGCCATGGGCAACCCGTTCTTGCTGGCCACCGATTTCACTCCCACGGTCACTTTCGGCCTGGTCAGCGGTGTGCACCGTTACCAGTATCCCTCGGGCCTCTTGCTCGAGTACGGCGACTGCATCCAGATCGACACCTCGATCAACCCGGGCAACTCGGGCGGCCCGCTCTACAACCTGCAAGGTGAGCTGATCGGCATCAACGGCCGCGGTTCGTTCGAGAAGCGCGGCCGCGTCAACTCGGGCGTCGGCTACGCCATCTCGATCAATCAGGTCAAGAACTTCCTGGGGCATCTGAAGGCCGGTATTGATACTGACCATGCCACGCTGGGCGCCACGGTCGCCTCGCGCGGCGAAGATGAAGGAGACATTGGCCAGCTCATCGTGCAGTCGGTGCTGGAGAACACGGATGTGGCCCGTCGCGGTCTGGAGTCGGGCGACGAGCTGGTGTCGTTCGCGGGCCGCCCGCTGGGCAGCGTCAACGAATTCAAGAACATCCTGAGTATCTTCCCGAAGGGCTGGCGGATGCCCCTGGTTTATCGCCGCGACAATGCCAAGCACGAGGCACTGGTCCGACTGATGAAGCTGCGTCGCGAAGAGGCGGCCCAGCCGCCGCGCGGCGGTGGTCGTCCCGCCCCGCAGCTTCCCAACACGCCTGCGGCCAAGCTGTATGATCCCCGCCCGGGCTACGCCAACTACCACTTCAACAAGTACGAGCGTGATCAGCTGCTCGCCAATTTCAAGAAGCACGGCGACTTTTCTTCGCTGCTGGGCACGTGGACCCTCGAAGGGGAAGCGGCCCTCAAGGGCAAGACGGTCCCGTTCAAGCTGGTGATCGGCGAGGAGGCGGAAGGCAAGCCGATCGTGCGGGCCTGGACCTATCATCTGAACCCGCGCACGCTGCCCTCTTTGCCCGACCCGGGCGATGAAGAGTCCGACCTGCGCAAGGCGGCCCGCAAGGCCGATGAAGCCCTGCGCAAGTACGCGGAAGCGCTGCCCCAGGAAATCTGGGCCAAGGACACCCCCGCGGGCACCAAGGCGGAGGCCAATGCGCTGCTCGCCAAGGCGGACACGGCGCAGAAGGAACTCGACGCGGCCCGCAAGTCGCTCGAGGAGGCCGGCAAGGCCCGCGACAAGGAATCGCGGCTCTGGCAGGCGAACTACGATTACACGCTCGCACGCATCACCTCTTACTGCGCCTACGTCAACGAGTATCGCCATCTGCTCAAGGAACTGGCCAGCGACAAGCCGCCCGAACGTGATGCCAAGAAGCACCGCGGCTGGCGCATGGTGTCCCAGTCGAAGGTGGAAAGTGGCGACGAGGCTACCAAGCTGGCCGCTGCCGCCAAGACCATCTACCAGAAGATGCTTGCCGATTACAAAGGCACCATCTGGGAAGACCGGGCCAAGGAAGGGGCGGGCATCGAAGCCGGCCTGAACTGGCAGCCCTCGGGCGGCACGCACACCATCGTCCGCCTCACCATGAATACCGAGTACAACCCGCTCGATCCGCTCAAGCTCGGCCAGACCGTCCAGGATCTGATGGATCCTCCGGGTTCGGGCGGGCTCATGAGCGCCCTGTATCAGTATCGCCGGCTGCTCACGCGCGGCCCGAGCGGCTTCGAAGGGGGCTGCCATCACGGCGGCCACGAGCCCATCTATCCGCCCCCGAAGGCGGGCGTGAAGCCCAAGAGCGTTTCCGAACTGCGCGTCGATACGGCGGTCCTGCACACCGACCACGCCGCAGTGCCGGTCCAGTGGCATTTCGACCTCAAGGATCAGAAGCTGATCGGCTTCGAGGCCTGGATCACCCCGAACGCCGACCCTTGCGAAGTCTACGCGTCGGATTACCGCGAGGTGGATGGCCGGTTGTTCCCGCATCGCCTCGAGGTGGTCAACGGCGACAATGTCTACGCGACGATCACCCTGAAGAGTATTCAGTTGAAGTAACACCGGTTGCGGCCCGGCCGCCACGGAGATCATCATGAAGAACCTGTCGAGGCTATTGCTGACCGGCATCATCCTGTGCGGACTGGCCGTGACCATGCGCTCGTCGGTCCGCGCCGAATCCTTCGCCGATGTGACCAAACAGGTCAACAAGCGCACGGTGAAGCTGTTCGGCTCGGGCGGATTCAAGGGGCTGGTGGCGTACGGTTCCGGCGTGCTGGTGTCCCCCAAGGGGCACATCCTGACCGCGGCGAGCCCGATGCTCGACACGCCCGACCTGCGCGTCCACCTGTACGACGGCCGCCGTTACCACGCCAAGGTGCTCTACACCGAGCCGGCCCTGGACATGGCGCTGGTGAAGATCATCTCCGACGTGGATAATCTCGACTTCTACGACATCAGCGAAGTTGCCAAGCAGCCGCTTGCCAAGGAAGGGGACTGGATCCTGGGTTTCAGCAACCAGTTTGAGATCGCCACGCGCAACGAGCCGATGACGGTGCAGCGCGGCGTGGTGGCTGCCTACGCCGATCTGCAGGCGCGGCGCGGCGTGTTTGCGGCCCCCTATCAAGACAAGGTCTACATCATCGACGCCATCACCAACAACCCGGGCGCGGCCGGCGGCGCCCTGACCACCCGGGACGGCAAGCTGATCGGCATCATTGGCAAGGAACTGCGTAACACGCTCACCGATACCTGGATCAACTACGCGATCCCGATTCAGCCACT
>JBFWSD010000592.1:0-5170 GCA_050248575.1 Gemmataceae bacterium | reverse complement strand
GCGGTGGCCTGCGCAGGACTGTTTCCGCTGCTGCACATGGGCAGGCCCTGGTTCTTCTACTGGCTCATGCCGTACCCGAACACGATGGCGCTCTGGCCACAGTTCCGCAGCCCGCTGGTCTGGGATGTGTTCGCGGTCTTGACCTACTTCACGGTGTCGCTGCTCTTCTGGTTCGTCGGGCTGATTCCCGACCTGGCCACGCTGCGCGATCGCTCGACCAGCCGCGTAGGCCGTATCGTTTACGGTTTCCTCGCCATGGGCTGGCGCGGGTCGGCCCGGCACTGGCATCGCTACGAGGTCGCCTATCTATTGCTCGCGGGCCTGGCGACGCCGCTGGTCGTCTCGGTGCACACCGTGGTGAGCTTCGACTTCGCCGTCGCCATCGTGCCGGGCTGGCACACCACGATCTTTCCGCCCTACTTCGTGGCCGGGGCCATCTTCTCCGGCTTCGCCATGGTGCTGACCCTGACCATCCCGATCCGGGCCCTTTATGGGCTCGAAGACTTCATCACCATGCGGCACCTGAACAACATGGCCAAGATCATGCTCGCTACCGGGCTGATCGTGGCCTACGGCTACACCATGGAAGCCTTCTTCGCCTGGTACAGCGGCAATCCCTTCGAGCAGTTCATGATGGCGAACCGTGTGCTGGGGCCCTACTGGTTCGCCTACTGGATGCTGATCTTCTGCAACGTGCTGACGCCGCAATTGCTCTGGTTCCGCAAGGTGCGGCGGCATCTGCCCACGCTGTTCTTGATCTCGCTGGTCGTGAACACCGGTATGTGGCTGGAACGCTTCGTGATCGTGATGAGCTTGCAGCGCGATTTCTTGCCCTCCTCGTGGGGGCTGTACCAGCCCACGGTCTGGGACTGGGCCACGCTATTCGGCTCGCTGGGACTGTTCCTGACCTTGCTGGTGCTGTTCATTCGTTTTCTGCCAATCATCTCGATCTTCGAGATGCGAACCTTGCTGCCCGAGTCGGAGACGCAGCACGGCGCGCAGCGGGAGGAGCACTGATGGAAAGGCCGAACATTTACGGGATGGTGGCCGAGTTTGGCGAGCCGCACCAGTTGATCGCGGCCGCCCGGGCTGCACGGGAAGCGGGCTACGTCCGCATGGATGCCTACACCCCCTTCCCCATCGAAGAACTGGCCGAGGCGCTGGGCGTGCATAGCGCGCGGCTGCCCTTCCTGGTGCTGGCGGGCGGCCTCTTCGGCTGCTTCGGTGGCTTCTTCATGCAGTATTATGCCTCGGTGCTTGGCTATCCGCTCAATGTCGGCGGGCGGCCCTTGAATAGCTGGCCCGCCTTCATCCCTGTGACTTTCGAACTGACGATCCTGGGTGCGGCGTTGGCGGCAGTCCTCGGCATGCTGGCTCTCAACGGCCTGCCCCAGCCCTATCATCCCCTGTTTCACATTCAGCGCTTCGCTCTGGCGACCAACGATCGCTTCTTCTTGTGTATCGAGGCCCGCGATGCCCGCTTCGACCTGGAAGGAACACGGCGTTTCTTCCAGGAACAACAAGCCCGCGAGGTGTGGGAGGTGCCGCGATGATCCCACGATTACCTTCCTGGCGAACCGAGGGCGTCAACTCCCGGAGGCTTGGATTGCTGATCGCACTTTGCTCGCTGACAGCTGGCTGTCAGCAGCAGATGGCGAACCAGCCGCGCTACGATCCGCTGGAAGCGAGCGAGTTCTTTGCCGATGGCCGCTCGGCGCGGCCATTGCCCGCGGGCACGGTGGCGCGAGGCACTCCGATCGATCAGCCTCACTTGCTGAGCGGCCGCAAAGAATGGCAGCCCGACGTGCGGGCCCTGGCCGCGATCGTGGCCGCTGCGGCTGCCCCCAGCCCGCTGGTGCCCTTTAGCCTTGCCGGTTCGGATGTGCCGTTCAGCAACACCTTCCCGTTCCGCATCGACCGCGCCGTGCTCGAGCGGGGCCGCGAACGCTACACGATCTATTGTGCCGTCTGCCACGGGCCCACGGGCGCGGGCAACGGCATCGTCGTCCAGCGCGGTTATGTCAAGCCGCCTTCCTATCACGAGCCACGCTTGCGTGCTGCGCCCGCGGGCTATCTATTCGAAGTCATCACGCGTGGCTACGGGGCCATGCCCGACTATGCCTCCGAAGTGCCGCCGCGCGATCGCTGGGCCATCGTGACTTACCTGCGTGCCCTGCAGTTCAGCCAGAATGTGCCGCTCGCGGCACTATCGCCCGAGCAACGCCAGAAACTTTCGGAGGCCGAGAAACTGCGATGAGCTCTGACCGGGCCGATCACTGGTTGCTCGAACGGCGGGCCACACTCCTGCGCGTGGGCGTCATCTGCCTCGCCTGCTGCGCCATGACCGCCGTGCTTGGCTCACTGATCACCAGCGACCCGGGCTCATCGAATTTTGTCCCCAGCGTGCCGCAACTGTTTCGCTCTTACCTGGTTGCCTATCTGTTCTGTTTGTGCCTGGCACTTGGAGCGCTGGTGGCCCACATGCTGCACGCACTCACGGGCGGCATGTGGGGCGTGGTATTGCGACCCTTCCTCGAGTCGGCCATCCAGACGATCCCGCTCCTGGCCTTGCTGTTCGTGCCGCTCTGCTTCGGGCTTGGCGAACTCTATCCCTGGGCACGCTGGCACGCGGACGAGATCGCGGGCAGCGTCCATCTCGAACAGAAAGCGCGCTACCTGAACGTGCCGTTCTTCAGCGTGCGTGCCGTCTTCTACCTGGCAGTCAGGTCGTTGCTGGCGTGGCGGCTGTTGCGGCCCTACAACACGCACGACGCCGAACATCTGCGCGGCCGCCGCAACTTCAGCGCCTTCGGGCTGATCGCCTTCACGCTGACCTGCACCTTTGCGTCGGTGGACTGGGTGATGTCGCTCGAGCCGCTCTGGTATTCGAGCATCTTCGGGATGATCTTCGCCGCATTGCAGGTACTGGGCGGCTTCGCGCTGGCCCTCGTCTTCCTGACCGCCCTCGCCGAACGCGAGCCGGTGCGCGAGTTCGCGACTCCGGATCGCTTGCACGACCTGGGCAAACTGCTCCTCGCCTTCGTGATGCTCTGGGCCTACGTGGCCTTCTCGCAGTTCCTGCTCATCTGGGCCGGGAACTTGCCCGAGGAGATCACTTACTACCTCAAGCGCTTCGACGGGGGCTGGGTATATCTGGCCCTGGCCCTGGTATTCTTCAAGTTTGTCGCGCCCTTCGTAATGCTGCTGTCGCGGCAGACGAAGCGAACCTCGCCCGCCCTGGGCAAGGTGGCCCTTCTGCTGGTGGTGATGACGTATTTCGATCTGTACTGGATGGTGGTGCCAGCATTCTTCCCTTATCAGGGACTGCGGCTGCACTGGATGAGCTTGCTGATGTGGGCCGGGCTGGCCAGCGTGCTGGCTTCTATCTACATGCGCAACCTGGCCCGCCGCCTCGAGGAATTCGAGGTCGATGAGCCCAGCGCGGAGTTGATGCCCGATGACTGAGAGCAACAATCACAACAAGGAACCCGGACACGAGCTGACCGATGTCAGCCCGGCGGGCATTTTGTGGTCGGCGGGCGGCCTGGCGGTGCTGGTCGCCGTTTCGTCGCTGGCCGCCGCCGGGCTATTCGGCTGGCTGATGGCGGTTTCCGAACCAAGCCAGCGGCCCACCTCGCCGCTCGTTCATCAGCAACCCAGGCCGCCTTTGCCCGCCGGGCCGCCCCTCGAAGGCATCGAGCGAGCCCATCGCGAAGGAGAACGGCCCGACCTCAAAGACGCAAAGAAACTGAACGCTTACGGCTGGGTCGATGAGAAAGCGGGCATTGTACACGTGCCCATCGATGTCGCCGTCGATCGATTGGTTGAATCCGGGCAGCTAAAAAGCGGCCCGGGCCCGGTACCGACCTGGAGTGATGCGGGCCAGATCGTGCCCACCGGCGCCGCCTCTGGCCGCGGGCAGGAAGGAGAACGACGATGAGCAGACAACTGGTCCTGTCGCTCCTGGTCCTGCTGCTCGCCGTGATCACGACGCGGGCGGGAGAGCCCTTGCCCGGCGCCCTCGAAGGAGTCGGCTTCGATCCCCCCTTCAACGAGCAAGTGCCGGCCGATCTCGAGCTTGTTGATGAAGAGGGCCACACCGTTCATCTCCGCGATTACTTCTCGGACGACCGGCCGGTGTTGCTGATGCTGGCCTACTATCGCTGCCCGATGCTCTGCACCATGAGCCTGAACGGGCTGACGCGCAGCCTGCAAGACCTGGCGGTGCAGCGGCAGTTCCGCATGGGGCAAGACTTCCTGGTCCTCACGATCAGCTTCGACCATCGCGAGACGGCTGCCCTGGCCCGGGCCAAGAAGCGCAGCCACGCCGAGCAATACGGCCACCCCGGCGCCGACACGGGCTGGCACTTCCTCACCGGCTCGGAACAAGAGATACGCCGCCTCACCGACGCGCTGCACTTTCGCTTCCGCTTCGACGAGCGCACCCAGCAATATGCCCATGCCTCCGGACTGCTGGTCCTTACGCCGGAAGGGCGTGTGTCGCGCTTCTTTCCCGGCATCGAGTTCCAGGCATCCGACCTGTACTTCGGTCTCGAGGAGGCGTCGCAACATCGGATCGGCACGCCGATCACCGACCGTCTGGCGCTCCTCTTCTGTTACAGCTACGACCCGACAACGGGCTCCTACCAGATGCAGATTCTGAACGCTGTTCGCATCGGTGGGGTGGTGACGCTGCTGGCCCTGGGGGGCTTGCTGGGTTTCTTGTGGCGGCGCGAGTGGAAGACACGGCACCTGGTGGAGTGCAAGTCATGATCGCGCAGTTCTACTTGTTTCCGGAGCAGGCCTCGACCGCCGCCTGGCGCGTCGATCTACTGTTCTTCTTCGTGCTGGCGATCTGCGTGGTCATGTCAGTGCTGATCGCGGCCCTGTTGATCTATTTCGCGATCCGCTATCGCCGCCGCAGCGAGACCGAGACGCCGCCGCCCATTCACGGCTCGGTCGCGCTGGAGACGCTCTGGTCGCTGCCGCCGCTGATCCTCGGGCTGATCATCTTCGTGTGGGGCGCGGATGTTTACTTCGACATGTACCGGCCCCCCGCCGACGCCCTGCAGATCTACGTGGTGGGCAAGCAATGGATGTGGAAGGTGCAGCATCCTGACGGCCAGCGCGAGATCAACGAGTTGCACGTCCCCGTGGGGCAGCCCGTGCA
>JBFWSD010000591.1:0-5178 GCA_050248575.1 Gemmataceae bacterium | reverse complement strand
GCCGTTGGCAAGGCGACTCGCTTCGCCTCGCTGGAACTCGGCTGCGACAAGGGGCTCAACTCCGGCAACTGCGATTCGGGCTATAGCTGCGCTTACTCGGCTAATCTCTCCTGGCGCGGCGAAGCGACACCGATGGCCAAGGAGGTCAACCCGCGCCAGGTCTTCGATCGCCTGTTTGCCTCGGGCAAGAAAGACGAGGCCGACGAGGCGCGCGCCAAGCGCGAACGCTACAACCAGAGCATCCTCGACCTGGTCAACGAAGACGCCCGTCGTCTGCGCGACCGGCTCGGCGCCAGCGATCAGCGCAAGATGGACGAGTACCTGAACGCCGTCCGCGAGATCGAACTGCGCATTGCCAAGGGCGAAACTCCCGATGGTCCGAAGGGTGTGCAGCGGCCCACCGGCGTGCCCAAGGATTATCAAGAGCACATTCGCCTCTTGCAGGACCTCTTGGTGCTGGCCTTCCAGGGTGATCTCACCCGCATCGGCACGATGGTCTACGCCAACGAGGGCAGCAACCGCAGCTACAAGTCCATCGGCGTCGCCGACGGGCACCACGATCTCTCGCACCACGGCAACAAGAAAGACAAGCAAGACAAGATCCAGCAGATCAACCGCTTCCACATGGATCAGTTTGCCCTGTTCCTGAAGAAGCTGAAGTCGACCCCCGAAGGGGACGGCAATCTGCTCGACAACTCGATGATCCTGTACGGCTCGGGCAACAGCGACGGCAACCGCCACAATCACGACGACCTGCCTATCTTGCTCGTGGGCAAGGCGGGCGGTTCCCTCAAGCCCAATCGTCACATCGTCTACCCGCGCAACACGCCGCTCTGCAATCTCTACCTCGAGATGCTCGATCGCATGGACGTTCATATCGATCAGTTCGGCGACTCCACCGGCCGCCTCGAAGGGCTGGTGTAGCGAAATCCACGTGGGGCAGGTTTTCAACCTGCCTTGCGACACTACCTACTTTCGTGCCGCCCGGTGCGCGCGCGTGGCAGGTTCAAAACCTGCCTCACCGGCTTGCCGCTTGTCGAGACTCCCTTCCGCTCGCGCACGGCGACGCTATACTCTCCTTGTCCCCATCTTCAGGAGGAACCCATGTCCGCCGAGCGCGTGGAACGACTGTCCAAGCTTTACGTGGCCGTGGTGGCCGACGTCCTCGATCGTCTGGGCTACCGCAACCAGGTCATGCGCCCCAACCTGCGGCCGATCGATCCGGGCTCGAAGCTGGCGGGCCGTGCCCTCACCGTGCACGTGGTGCCCGCCAGCGACATCGCTCCCAAGGAGCCCTACAAGGGCGAACTGGCCGCCGTCGACGCCCTGAAAAAAGACGACGTCATGGTCGTTTCCTACTGCGAGGGCAGCTTCTGGGGCGAGCTGCTGTCCACGGCCGCCCAGTATCGGGGCTGCCGCGGCATCGTTCTCGATGGCTACACGCGCGACACCGAAAAGATCATCGAGATGGACTTTCCGGTCTTCTGTCGTGGTATTCTCGCCACCGACAGCCTGGGCCGCCTGGAAGTGACGGGCCACGACGTGCCCGTGGTGTGCGGCGATGTTGCGGTCTATCCTGGCGATCTGGTGCTGGCCGACCATGACGGCGTGGTAGTCGTGCCCGCGGCGGTGGCGGACCAGGCCCTGGCCGCTGCCGAGGAAAAGGTCCGTGGCGAGAACCTGGTCCGCGACAAGCTGGCCGAGGGCATGTCGGTCACGGAAGCTTTCAAGAAGTACGGCATTCTATGAGCCCCATGCTCATCGCCTGACCACTCAGCATCAGATGAAATTACCTTGGCTGGCTTGCAGTATCTGCGTGCCACTCTCCCATGCGTGATGGCCTCATCGCCAGTCAGGACATGGGCCACAGCGCTCCGCACCGCGCTATCGACAGGATTAGTTAGGCGTCTCAGTTTTCGAGTGGATCGATGCGGTTGTCGGCAATCTTGACGCGTACGCGCTGGCCGATGCGCAGGGGCGGCTGCCCTTCGTCCAGGGCCACGATGCACTCGAGCGTTCGCACATCGTTGAGCTGGAGTGGCTCCTGAATGACGGAGCGCCGCTGCGTGAACCAGTCCGAGACGCGGGCAACCTTGCCATGCCACGTGCCTCCGCCCAGGGCATCGTCCTGGATGAGGGCTGACTGCCCGACCGCGACGCGGCTGGCAAACTCTTGTTCCACTTCAGCGCGGACGATGCGTTTGCCCGCCGGACAGAAGAGAATGGCGGGTTGCGGCGCCGATACGCCGAGCATGTCGCCCGCCCCCACGAGCACGCGCAGGATCGAACCATCGATAGGTGCCTTGATCTGGCAATCCGCCACGGCCTGCCGCGCCAGCTCGACCTGGATCTGACTCGCCTCGTGTGCAGCCCGGGCCATGGCGATCTCGGCTTCGGGATTGGCCAGGCGCAGTTCGCGCAGGCGGGCTTCTTCAGTCTGGAGGAGTGCTTCTGCCTCGTGGAGGGTTGCCTCTGCAGTTTCGGCCTGCATGCGATCGACCAGTTTCATCTTCACGAGGTCGCGCTGGCGCTGGAGCAGCAGCCGGGCCGCTTCGACCTTGCTCTGTGCCGCGGCCACGCCTCCCTCGAGCACCTCGATCCGGGCCGCATGCTGTGCGGGCAGCCTGTCAGCTTCCGCCAGCTTTTGCGTGGCGGCGGCCAGGTCCGACTCGGCGCGTTGCAGGCGCAGCCGGGTCGCGTGGTCGTCGAGTTGCACCAGGATCGTGCCGGCCTTCACGCTGTCGTTCTCGGCAACCAGCACATCGACGATCTGCCCGGGCAACTTCGAGTAGAGAGAAACCACGCCATGCTCCATGTCGACATGGCCGCTGGCGATCAAGGCGATGGCCGGTTCCGGCCTACTGGAAGCCACGGCCCGGCCGCCGGTTGGGGACCGATGGATCAACAGGATGCTCAGTCCAGCGCCCCCGGCCAGGAGGGCTGTGGACATGATCCATGGTGTCGTGAAGCGACTTCGAAGACTCTTCATCTTTCTGCTCCTCTTCTCGGTGCGTCAAACATGGGCAATTGCGTGGCTTGATGCGGGCGTGGTGGATGTGTGTTCGGTTGCATCATGGCGCGGCGACTGGGCTGTCAAACGACCGTCGGCGAGATGATATTGCTGGGTGGCAAATGGAATTAGCCTGGGATCGTGGGTGACGACCAGCACGGTGGCGCCGACTTCGCGGGCCGTGTCTTGCAGCATCTGCATGGCCTGCTGCCCGTGCCGCCAGTCGAGCGCGCTCGTCGGTTCGTCGGCAAAGCACAGACGCGGCTTCTTGATGAGGGCTCGGCCAATGGCCACGCGCTGCTTCTCCCCTCCCGAAAGCTGATCGGGACGCAGCTTGGCCCGCGAGGCCAGGCCGAGGCGGTCGAGCATCGCCTCGACGCGGGGCCGCGCTTCCCGGCGCGACATGCCGAGGCCCCAGCGCAAGACCAGCTCGAGTTGCTGGTACGCCGAAAGCGCCGGGAACAGGTTGAAGCCCTGGAAGATGAAACCAAAGTTCTCGAGGCGAAAGCGTTCCCGCTCCGCATCGTTGAGCAGCCAGATGTCTTCGCCGAGGATGTGGACCGTGCCGGCCCGAGGTCGCTGCAGCCCGGACAGGATCGACAGCAGCGTCGATTTGCCGCTGCCCGAAGGCCCCATCAGCAGCCCGACTTCACCGGCTCGAAACTCGACGCTGACATTGTCGAGCACTGGCGTGATCGCGTTGCCGCTGCCGAAGGCATGCGACAGGTTACTGGCCGAAAGCACCGGAAGCTGATCCGAGGTAAACAACTTCGCCTCCTTCCTCAACGCAAGAGGGCTGCCGGCTCGGCTTGCCGCAATGAACGCAGGGCGGTCATGCCGGCAAAGAGCGCCATGCCAAGGGTCAAGATGGCCGCTACCGCCATCAGCCAGCCGGGCAACAACACCTTGGCGCCCAGCGCGGTGGCGACCACGGACAACGCGTAGGCGGTCGGCAAGGCAAGCACAACCCCGATCAGCCCCACCCAGAGGGACTGGCTGAGCACCGAGCGGACCAGCTGCTGATAAGGAATCCCAAGAGCCCGCAGCACGGCAAGTTCCCGGCGCGAAGCCTTGACGGCGGCAAAGAGCGTCTGGCTGGTGACGACGGCGCCGACCAGCAGTCCGAGCGCGGCGGCGCAGCCCATGGCCAGCCCGGCCTTGGTTCGGGTCAACCAGTGCAAGCGCGTACGCATGGAAAACTCATCGTTCGTGAAAGTGGACATGTCCTGGTAGTCCGAGAGGCGGGCCACCACCGCGGCACGGTCGACCCCGGGCCTGGTTTTCGCCAGCAAGTAGGTCGTCTGATTCGACAGGTAGCCGCGCAGCAAGGGCCGCGCCGTGCTGATCGAGCAGAAGACATAGGGCCCGACCAGGCTGGGCACGCCGTGAATGAGACCCACGATGCGGACGCGCCGCCCGCCGATTTCCGCCGTGTCCCCCACTCCGCGCACTCCCAGCCGATCCAGCTCCCGCTCATCGACGATCACCGCGCCGGGTTCGGTGAGCCGCACGCGCAGCTCCGGAGTCAGCTGATCGACGGCGCCGAGCGAATCACCGTCGAGCCGCGCCCCGATCACGCAGACCAGTTCCGTGCCGCCACTTGGCTTGGCCCAGTAGGTAAAGCCCTCGAGGTAAGTCTCGACGCGCTGGATCTCGGGCAAGGAAGCCACGCGGGCCAGCCAGGCATCCGGGATGGGCCGACCAACATCAACACTCTGAATCGCAGGATCCCCCACCCAGACATCGGCGCTGGCCTCGTCGATCGGGATCGAGGTGATCGAGAACAAGCCGAGCAGCAGCCCGCACTGCAAGGCGATCAACACGGCGCTGAAGGCCACGGCCAGCACGCCTGGCCAGTAGCGGGCGCGCTCTTGCCACAAGGTTGTGAGTGTGTAGGACATCTCACCCTCCGGTACAGACCGACAGCGGCCCGAGAGCGCGCACGCCACCCAGGTAGCCGACAGCAATCCGTAGTGTGAGACGAGGAAGTTGCGGGCCGCTGAGGGGATGCTGCGGCCGCCTTGATGCTCGTCTTCTCTGTGCCTGTTCCGACAGAACCAGCCCGGCTTTGAAGGTTGGGCTCTTCACGGGCCGGAACTGCTCCAGGATGAGTTTTGCCTCATTCTCATCCTCATGCTGAACGTGAGGGCTTTTCTGACTTGCGCGTT
>JBFWSD010000590.1:0-5179 GCA_050248575.1 Gemmataceae bacterium | reverse complement strand
GCATCAAGGTCAATGTCTGGCGCGATCGGGAGAACAGCGACAAGGTGCAAACGACTCTACCGATGATCGTGGCAGGCTTGAGCACGCCGCTCAATAATCCCAATCAGCAGGCCAGAATCGCCGGCAAGTACGAGGTGGTGGTCGAATGGACCTATCTCTTCGCAACCGCGCCGGGGCAGCCCTACGCGGTGCAGCAAACGAAGACGACGAAAACCTCATTCGAGGTGGAGTGAGAATCAATCCCACCAGAAGTAGAAGTGGCCGCGGGCAATCTCGCGCGCGGCCTCTTCCAGGCTCTCATACTCCGGGCACAGCTCGACGAAACGGGCCGCCAGCGCCTCCGCATCGGCCACCGGTCCGAGAAAGCGGCCGCCCAGAAAATCGAAGCCGCACTCGGTGAGCATGAAGGGATTGGACTGATCCAATTCGCGCAGCCAGTTGCTGATCTCGCGAGCACCAAGGAAAAGTTCGCGGCCGTCGATGACCGTGTGGCGATTCGCATTGGTGCCGCACGCAGCGATGACCGCGTACTTGTCATCGGTTGGAAACAGCAGCATGGGAGGGGTGCTCGACGAGCCGCCGCCGAAAACGAGGTGAAAACCAGCCTGCCGCGCCTCGTCCTGAAGCCGGCCCAGCAAGTCATCCAGCAGGTTGCGGCGGGCATCGGCATCGAGTCCGTCGATCGACACGCCAAAGTGCTCGCCCAGGGCGGGCAGCCGCGCCGAGTTGAAATAGAAGCGGAACACGCCCTTGCGTTTCCAGTCGTAAGCGGGCCGCCCTTGCAAGGCAGCCAGCCGATCGGCCAGCACTTGAAACGCGGGCTGTTCCGATGCTTCGTGAAAACGGGTGCTGGCCGTCGGCTCGGCGGGCAGCCCCATCTGCTCACGCAAATACGCCGCGATCTTCGGCCGCCGCGCCTTGACAGCCCAGTCGAGGGCGGTCTGCCCTTCCTCATCCACCAGCGCAGGGTCGGCGCCATGATCGATGAGGACTTTGACCGTGGCGAGGTTGCCGAGGGCGGCCGCTGCCTGCAACGGAGTCAGGTCTTTGAGCCCCCCACCGTTGCGGCCACGGCCATTCACGTCGGCACCGGCCTCGAGGAGCCGATGAACGATGCTGACATGCGCTCGCCCGGCCGCAGCGACCAGCGGCGGCTCGCCATCCGGCGCGAAATCGGGACTGGCGCCTGCTTCCAGCAAGACAGCAACAACCCGGGCATGCCCTTCGCGGGCGGCATACTTCAAGGCCGTCTGGCGCTGACTATCGACCTCGTCGATATTGACCACCGCGGGCAACAAGGCGCGAACCTTGTCGGCCAGCCCGTTGCGGGCTGCCTCGTGCAAGGTCATGGGCTGTTCGGGAGCGCGCTCGGCGGCGGCTTCTTGCAAGTAGCGGAGGACCTTCTTTCCGCCCCAGGTTGTGGCCATGTTGATCGCGGTCAGCCCGCCGGCGGTGGCGGCCAGCAGGTCCGCACCAGCCTCCACCAGCAGCTTGACCACCGGCAGCTTGTTCTGCATGGCAGCGTGCATGAGCGGCGTGCGGCCGGCATTCAGGGGATGCGGATCCGGATTGCGCTGATTGACGTCGGCGCCAGCTTCGAGCAGCACACGGACGACATCGGCGTGGCTGTTGCCCGCCGCAACGGCGAGCGGCGAGTTGCCGTGGCTGCTGGGTAGATTCACGTCGGCGCCCGCAGCCAGCAAGACGCGGCACACCTCGGCGTGCCCCGCCTGGCTTGCATAGTGCAAGGGGGCCAATCCCTCCGCATTGAGTTGATTGAGGGACAGGCTTTCGGCAACGAGCTTCTCGACCTTGCGCAGGTCGCCATTGCTGGCCGCCACGTTGAGCTGACGGAGATTGGCCATGACAGTGCCTCGGTGCAGACCTCACGGTGCACTGCTATTCTACAATCTCCTCGAACAATCGCTGTGAGTATCGGATGAAGCCCGACCAGCCGCGCTGCAATCGCTAGCTCTCTAGGAGCAGCCCGCTTTTGCGGCGGCGGCGCCAGTAACGCCAGCTAATCACCCAGGAGGCGGCCATGTAGTAGATGGGGAATGCCAGCGACAGGTGGGCCAGCTTGCGAATTTCCTCTTCCGTCAGTCTCGCTTCGGGGATCGGATCGGGAGGCAACTGCAACAAGATCACGATCAACAGCCCCGTCCAGAACGCTCCCAGCACATTGGTGAACATGTTGAGGCGGCCCTTCTGGCTGGGATAGAGATAGCGGCTCGGCACAAATGTGAGGAACGCCAGCCCGATCAGCAGCGTGACCGACAGCCACGTCTCGGGCCGCAACAGGTAAAGATAAAACGCCACCAGGTTCCAGTACGAGGGGAAGCCGAGAAAGTAGCCGTCGTCGGTCTTGGCGGAAACCTGGCAGAAACCGTAGCCGCTGGCCACCAGCGGAATGAGCAAGCACCACGACAGGCTTTCCGGGATCAACTCGGCCCGCCAGATGAGCAGCAAGGGCAGAAAAGTGTAGTTGAGGAAGTCGGTGATGTCATCGAGCTTCGAGCCGTCGAAGCCGGGCAGCACCTTTTTGACGCCGACCTTGCGGGCCAGCGTGCCGTCAGTAGCATCGACCACGCACGCGGCCAGCATCAGCAAGAAGCAACCACGAAAGGCCACATCGCCGCCGTGGACAATCAGCACGGCGATGGCGGCGGCCGCCACCAGCCCGAGGGCGGTGTAGAAGTGCACACCCCAGGCCAGCACGTGTCGTAGCGTCGTCGGTCTGTCCCCTTTCGCCTTGCTCATTCGTCCTCGCTCGCTTCTTGCTCGGCCCGCTCGGTGGCGGATTCCTGCTGCGGCTCGCCCAGCTCACGCGGCGGATCGAAGCGTGCCGTCAAGCGCGAGACCACGGGCAACAACACCAAACCGGCCACGCCTGCCAGCGTCTTCACCGGGAACAACGTTGCCCCTTTGTTATTGTACCATTCGGCCGGCGTGCCCGGCAGCAGAGACTCGAACAGCTCGGGATAAGGAATGAAGGCGGGCAGGCCAAAGATTTCCACGCCGCCCCCCAGCCGCAACACGAGCGACACGGCAAAGGCCACGATCGAACCGCTCCGGTTTACTTTCGGATCGTAGAGGGCCATCACCAGTTGCGGGAACAGCAAGACGAAGACCAGGTCGCCGGTGAAGAGCCAGAGCTGGGCCACGCTCTGCACCTGCAAGGCCAGCCAGGCCGCCGCCGCCCCCAGCAGCACGATCGAGATACGGATCATTCGCCGCGTCCGATCGACCGGAGCGTCGGGCTCGAAGAGCCTACAGTAGACGTTCCAGCTAAACATCGAGCCCGCCGACAGGATCGACGAGCTGAAACTGGATGTGACCGCGCCGATGATGGCAGCCAGCCCAAGCACCATCACCAGGGGCGGCGTCAGAAACTTGAGCAACATGGGCAGCGTCTGAGCTGGATCGCTAATGCCCGTCGGCCCCCACCAGGCCAGGGCCGCCATCCCCAGGATCATCGGTGGGATGGTCAGCAAGATGGTCAGGCAGCCCGCCAGGATCGAATGTTGACTGGCACTCTCCGGCGTCTCACAAGAGAGCACGCGCTGGAAATAGCAGTTCCAGGGAATGCCGCCGAAGACCAGCATGATGGCCATGTCCCACCAGGAGACAAGCGCCGGCGCCGACCAGTGGGCCGAAATTTCGAGCGGCACGATGGTCGCGTCTCCCCGGTAGCGCAGGAAGGCATCCCAGCAGCCCGCCAGCCCGCCGACATGATCGAGCACATAGGGCAGGGCCGCGAACAGCCCCAGCGGGATCAGCAAGAGCTGGAAGGCATCGGTGTAGGCAACCGACCACATGCCCCCCATCATCGTGTAGACCGTGACGACGGCGGCCGACAGCAAGATCGCGGTCGCAAGATCCATGTCAAGCAGCACGCCGAACGTGGAACCGATGGCCACCAGGAGCGCGCCGCTCCAGAACAGCTCGCCCAGGACGGCTGGCAACAAGAGCACGGCCGCCCACTTCTTGCCGAAGCGGCGGTCGAACGGATCGATCAGCGTGGTGAAGGCATGCCGTCGCATGGTGGCGGCGAAGAACAGCCCGCCCAGGATCAGGCTGATGCCGAAGCAGATGCCGCCCTGCAGCCCAATGGCGATGCCGTAAGAGTAAGTGTATTCAGCAGTTCCGAGCAGATAGCCGCCGTCGATCCAGGTGGCGGTCATGGTCATGACTGCGATCCACAAGGGCATCTTGCGGCCGGCGACGAGGAGCGCGCTGGCATCGCCCTCGCGTGCCCGGCGCGCAGCCAAGGCCCCCACCACCATGAAAGCGGCGTACATCCCCACCACGGAGGATAGGGCCAGGATCGTCGCTGGCATTCACTCCCCTCGGCAAGCTCTTTCAGGCGAACAGACCCGCGTTCTAGCAGGCACCCATTGTACCGCAACTGTCACGCTCGGGGCGCGATCAATGACGTGCTATCTACGCAGAGAGGGCCGGTCTTGTGCGACAAGCATGGTCACGAAGCATAACGCCGGTACATCAGCCAGGCCAGCAAGCCCGTCTGCAGCACGATGATCGACCAGAACACGAGGCGGAAACTGCCCTTCACCGTCTTGTGGCGGAAGAACTGCATGCCGGCAAAGGCGCCCAGGCTGCCGCCGCAGAGTGCCAGCAAGTGCAGCACTTTTTCAGGAATGCGGCGGCCGCCACGCCGGGCCTGCAACTTGTCGTAGCCATAATAAAGCGCCGTCAGCACGTTGATGACGGCCAGCCACAACAACAGCCAGATCGTCCAGGTCCAGCCCTGCGAAAGCCACACCCAGAGGGCAATGGTGAGCGACGCCGTCAGCCCGAGGGCCACGCTGGCGTGAAACGGTACCGGTCGGTAATGCCCCATGTATTGCTTGTTGCCTCCACGGGCCGGCGACGGCGTGTCATTGTCGTGAAAGCGCTGCGCCAGATCAATGCGAGACGATTGACGCGGGCAGCTTCGCGCCTTAGCATCAGCCCGTTGGTTTCCCGCCTACTCTACTCCTACCGAGGGGATGACTCATGCGTACTCTGATGGCTGCCCTGGTCAGTGTTTGCTTGTTCGTGCCCGCCCTGCGCGCGGACGAGAAGAAAGAACGCGACATCTTCGACTACGAGGCGCAAAAGGCCGCCAAGGACGTGAAGAAGATCGTCTTCGTGGCCGACACCGCCCCGCACGGGCCGC
>JBFWSD010000589.1:0-5182 GCA_050248575.1 Gemmataceae bacterium | reverse complement strand
ACCATTGAGCCAGGGCCGGACTCATGAATTACACTGTCGTCTGGCTCCCTACCGCTGAACGCGAGCTTGCCAGAATCTGGCTGTTGCTCGACAGCAGTGCCAGCAAGGATCAAGTCACTCGGGCTGCGCACCAGATCGAACACACGCTCGCCAACTCACCTGGTTCCAGCGGCGACGAATTCTACGGCGATCTGCTCCTCCGTGCCGCCCCTCTATGCGGTCTACACCATCTCACCCGATGATCGCATGGTCACCGTGACCCATGTTTGGTACAAATAGTCCTTTCCACCTTTTCGGTATCCAGGGAGCAGTCAGGCATGACGCCCCGCGTATTCATCAGCGACAAGCTGGATTCATCCGGCCTCGATCTCCTGCGGCAGGCGGGCTGCGAGCTCGACGAGCGGGCCGGTCTCAAGGGGGACGAACTGGCCCGGGCCATTCAGGCCGCCGACGGCGTCATCGTCCGCTCCCAGACGCAAATCACCGCCGAGTTGCTCGACAACCCCGGCAAGCTGCGTGCTGTCGTCCGCGCCGGCGTCGGCGTCGACAACATCGACGTGGGCGCGGCCACGCGCAAGGGCATCGTGGTCATGAACACGCCCGGGGGCAATACCACCAGTGCCGCCGAGCACACGATTGCCATGCTCTTGTCGCTGTGCCGCCTGATCCCTGCCGCCGACGTGAGCATGAAGCAGGGCAAATGGGAACGGAGCAGGTTCGTCGGCGCCCAGCTGGCGGGCAAGACCATCGGCGTGATCGGCCTGGGGCGGATCGGCCGCGAGGTGGCGCGGCGGGCCGCCGGCCTCGACCTGAAAGTCATCGGCTTCGATCCGGTCCTGGCCCCGGAAAAGGCGGCCCAGCTGGGCATCGACGCCGTGGCCGGGCTGGCCGAGCTGTTGCCGCGCTGCGACTTCCTCACGGTCCACACGCCCTTGACCGCCGAGACGAAAGGGCTGATCGCCGCCCGCGAACTGGCGGCCATGCCGAAGGGGGCCCGCATCGTCAACTGTGCCCGCGGCGGCATCATTGACGAGGCGGCCCTCGCCGAGGCGCTGACCGCGGGCCACATCGCCGGTGCGGCCCTCGATGTCTTTGTCGACGAGCCGCCCCCGGCCGATCATCCGCTCCTCGAGGCGCCCAACGTGGTGCTGACGCCGCACCTGGGAGCGTCGACCGTGGAGGCACAGACGTCGGTGGCCCGCGAGGCCGCCCAGCTCATGATCGACTTCCTCACCAAGGGGATCGTGCAGTTCGCGGTGAACATGGCCGCCGTCGATCGCAAGGAGCTGGAAGAGCTGCGGCTGTATGTGGACCTGGCCCGCCGCCTGGGGCTGATGCACGCTCAGATGTGCCACGGGGCGATTTCCCGCGCCGAGATCACCTATCGCGGCGAGATTGCCCGCCGCAACACCCGGCTGGTCACGGCGGCCTTCGCGGCCGGGCTGCTCGAGCAACGCCTGGCCCAGAACGTGAACATCGTCAACGCCGAGTACCTGGCCCGCGAACGCGGCATCGAGATCGTCGAAGAATCGAGCGGCAAGAAAGGGGACTTCGGCACGCTCATCCGCGTCGACGTCACCACCGACAAGAAGACCTACACCGCCGCCGGCACGTTGTTCGGCAACCAGTTCCTGCGCATCGTGCAGCTGGGCCCCTATCATCTCGATACTTATCTCGACGGCATCTTGCTCCTGTTCACCCATCGCGACGTGCCCGGGCTGATCGGCTTCATCGGCACCATCTTCGGCAAGCACGGCGTGAACATCGCGCAGATGACGGTGGGCCGGCAAATGCCTGGCGGCGAGGCGATCGCCGTGCTCAACCTCGACAACGAGCCGAGCGAGGCGGCCCTGCAAGAAGTGCTGGCCCATCAACAGATCAGCAGCCTGAGCGTGGTCAAGCTGCCCCCGGCGGGCGCGATGCCGGGCTGGTTCGGTTGAGATGGAGAACGCTCATGTCCGAAGGATACTCCAAAGGCGACATTGTGGTGTTGCAGGGCAACGCGCTAGTCCGGCGTCGGCCTGAACTGTATCTGGGTCCGTTGCCCGATCCACGTGTGCTCAATCGCTTGATTGAAGGCGCCCTGTGCCTGAGCTTTGATGACGCCGCGGGCGGTTGCTGCACCGAGATCTGTGTACAGTTCGACAAAACCGGGGTAGTTTCGCTTCGCGACAATGGACCTGGACTACCGATGGATCCCGGTTCGGATGGCGTACCAGTATTGCAAAGACTGCTGACAACTCTCTACGCCTGCCGTGAAGCCAAGAAACATCAGAAGATCAAGTCCATAGCTTGCCAGGCCACCGGACTCGTCGTCGTCAACTGTTTGAGCGAGTGGTTGCACATTCGTGTCCGTCACGCGGGCGCTTGCTGGTTCCAGGAGTATCGCGCCGGCGAACCAGTCACTCCCTTTCGCCGCGAAGGAGACACCGAGACGACCGGGCTCGATATGACGTTCCGACCCGACGCTGCGCTTCTTGGGGCGATGGAATTCGATCCGCTGGCTCTGGTCGCCTGGTTGCCGACGGTGGGGATCGAGTGCAAGGCGCTTGATCTTCAGCTTGGCGAAGGGAACATGCCCACAATCGTCCATTTTCGCGAACTTCGGCCCGTTCCCGAATGACCTCGTGCGAAACTGGCGCTCAATTCTGTGCCCGACTCTGGTCACGCTGGCCATACTGCTCTGGAGCGTGGGGCAGCTCTTTCGCGATGCAACCTGGCTGACGGGCCTGTGCTTCTACATCCCATCGCCTCTGCTCGCGCTCTTTCTACTCCTGCTTGCTGGCTGGCTATGGCGCAAGCGACGTCGCTGGGCGATGGCCATGGGTCTGGCGGCGCTGATGCCCGCCAGCTTTGTCGTCTTCATTGTGAATCAGTTCTGGACGAGCGGCTCGCCTGCGGATTCGCTGCCCGTCCGGCTAGTGCACTGGAACGTCTGGAATGGCCGACTTGGCTGGGAAGCGATTCAGGCGGACCTTGTCACCGAGCGGGCCGATATCTACGTCCTGTCGGAAGCGCCGGAGGAAGCGGAACGGATCGGGCTGGCGCATGCGCTTGGCCCGGAGTTCACGGTCGTGAGTAAGGGCGACCTCGCCATTGTGGCCCGCGGACAACTCGATCCCGTCCGCTGGCTGGCGTTCGACGATGGCGTGAAAGCTTTGCTTGTGCGGTGGCACGCGCCACGCGGATCCTGTGCCGTGCTGGTGGTGGATCTGGCGTCGAGCCTGTCCTTGCCGCGCGAGCCGCGCCTGCGGCGCGTCGGCGATCTCATGGTGCGCGTGCAGGCCGACATCGTCGTCGGCGATTTCAATGCACCGCGGCGCTCGCGGGCGCTGAGCCCGTTGCCGGCTGGATACGTGCATGCCTACGATGCCGCGGGCCAGGGCTGGTCGTACACCTGGCCGATGCCCTGTCCCGTCTATGCGATCGATCAGTGCATGGTTGGCCCGCGCGTTCGCCCGCTGCGCTATCAACTGCGCGGGTCCTGGCGCAGCGATCATCGTTGCCAGGTCCTTGACTTCGCGATCGTTCCGCCCGCTGAACCTCTTCCTTGAGTTCCAAGACTCATGGCGCCCGAAGACGACCCTGTGTGGTTCGGTGCAGCGGTACGGCTACGCCCGCCGCGCTTCCAGCTTTCCCTTGAGGCGGGCCATGAGGAACAGCCCGAAGGCAAGCAAGGGGACGGGCGCCCCGAAGAGTGAGGCCACCTGGATCGCCGCTGTGTGCGGGCCAGCTTCGGTCACCGCGGGCAACAGCACCGCGAAGACCAGCGCCCCGAGCATGATCCCCGGCGTCAGGATGCCGAGCATGCGGCTCAGGCTTGCCAGCGACAGGGCGTTGGCACTGCGGCAAATCCCACGCAGCATCCAGGCAAACAGGCTCAGCCGCGTCACTTCGAAGACGAAGGCGATCAGCAGCGTGGCGTTGAACTGGGCGCCGGGCTTGCCCGTGTCGCCCACTGTCTGCGGTGCGTCAAGAAGGCGTGCTGAAGCGGCCACATTCAGCAACACCAGCACGGTCATCACCAGCAGTGCGGTGCCATAGCTGCGTACGCCATGCCGCAAGGGCACTTGCAGGAAGAAGGAGACCGAGACCACAGCCAGCAACCAGCCAAGGAGGACTTGCAGGAAGCCGGCCCCTTTGAGCAGGAAGCTGCTGAGCAGCAGCATCTGCTCGCCCGGGTTGTCCTCGGTGCCAACCGAGGCCAGGCCCTGTCGCTGGAAGAAATAGAGGATCACGAAGATCAGGCCGCTCAGGTAGAGAAAGTGCGAGGCGATGCCGAAGAGCAGACCGCCGCGCAGGTTTTCGACCAGCTCGACGACCACGGGCGATCTGCGCACGCCGGGCTGCCCGGCCTGGCGCGGGGCGGCACGAGGCCCGGGGCGGGGTTGTCCCCCGTCGACGCGTGTCTTGCGCGGTCTGACGGGCTGGTTGCCCGGAGCGATGCGCGTCGGCTTGGCTTGTCCGGCCAGCGTGGTTGCCGGTTTGCCGCCGGGTTTGGCCGGCGCAGCGGGTGCAGGCGCGGGCCCCTGCGTGGCGAAGACCAGCATGCAGCCCGGGCACTTGATCCGCTTGCCCATGAGCTCGTCGGGTAGGCGAATACTCTTCTGGCACTTCGGGCAGGCGATCAGCCTTGGCATGGCGGCTCCTGTTTTCGCGGGCTCTGGCACGCTGTCAGAAGCCCGGCTTCTTCATTCCTCACTTGCAGAGGCGTCACGACGCCAAGCCGGGCTTCTCACTCCTGTTTCGCGGCCGCGCGGACGGCCAGCACCAGGGTGAGATCGTCTTCGGTGCGTTCACTCAGCCTGGGGGATTGCAAGAATTCCTCGAGCTTGTGCTCGGCCCGCTCACGGCTGGAGGCTTCGGCCACGCGATCGAGCAAGGGGGCAAAGAAGGCCGCGTGCGGCTCCGCCTGGGGCAACTTGAGGGCCAGTCGCTGCAAGCCGTCCGTGAACAGGGCCAGTCCCGACAGCGCCCCGCATTGCACGGTGACCTGGGCCTGGTCGAGATAGGTGGCCGAGGTCAGGAAGGTGGTTTCGTTCACGTATTCGCGCGACGAGGGGCGCGTGACCGCCTGGAAGGAGCCATCGGCCCAGCGTGCGACGACGGCCCCGTCCCCCACCTGGGCCACGGCGAGCACGTCGGGCAGCACGAGCACGACCAGCAGGGTGGTCGCGAAGTC
>JBFWSD010000588.1:0-5187 GCA_050248575.1 Gemmataceae bacterium | reverse complement strand
TTTGTTGCCGACACGGATTCGGCAGCGCCCGGCAATGGCACTCCTTCTATCACATCGACGTTCATCACTCGCACGTGCGGGGACGCAGCGGAATGGCACAAGCGCAGCGGCCCCATTTCCCATAATGATGCGCCGGGCCGGGGAAAAGTACGTGTCAGGCTTGTCTGTCCGTAGGACCACGAATCGACACGAAGTCATTTAGGTCCTTCGCGCGCAACGGTGTCTGCCGACTTCTTTTCTCGCAAGTCCTTGCTGCCTGCCCGAAAAAAGGTCAAATTCCTGACAGGATGCTGACACCATCCGGCATTCTCTTGTGGATGGTGTGACGGCACGGGGCATGACATGGCGGGCGGCAAGCTCAATCAAGTGATGCAGCAACTTCGTGGCCTGCTGGGAGCAGCAGCCACTTCGGGCACCGACCGTGAACTGCTCGAACGGTTTACCGCCCAGCGCGACCAGCAAGCCTTTGCCGCTCTTGTCGACCGCCATGGTGCGATGGTCCTCAGTACCTGTCGCCGCATCTTGCAAGACGTGCACGATGCCGACGACGCTTTCCAGGCCACCTTTCTGGTGCTGGCCCAGAAGGCTGGCGCCATCGGCTGGCAGGACTCCGTCGCAGGCTGGCTGCATGCGGTGGCTTGCCGCATCGCCCGCAAGCAACGTTCAGTGCGTGCCCGCAAGCTCTCCCAGGAAAGGCAGGTGGCAGAGATGACCGGCATGCCGGCTGATGATCTGCGCGTGCACGAGCTACGGCCCGTTCTCGATGAGGAACTGGAACGTCTGCCCGAAAAATATCGTACGGCACTCGTCCTCTGTTATCTCGAAGGGAAGAGCGGCGCCGAGGCAGCCGGTCTGCTGGGTTGCAGCGAGGCCGGTGTGTGGACGCGGCTGTCGCGCGGCCGCGAGCTGTTGCGCAAGCGCTTGTCGCGGCGCGGTCTGGTCCTGTCAGTGACCGCGCTGGCGACCGCCATCTCTGCTCAGGCGATCGCCGCGCCCGCGCCCGCGCTCGCGGATCGTACGGTGCAAGCGGCCCTGCAGGTCTCGGCCGGTTTGCCCGCAGATGCTCTCGTCACTGGTCAGGCATTTCAACTCATGAAAGGAGCTTTACATACCATGTGGGTCGACAGGATGAAGCGAATAGCGGTGTCGTTGCTGGTCCCAGTATTCGTCGGGCTGGGGCTCGGCTTGTGGTGGCATCAGGGGCTGGGCATTCCGGATCGCGAGGCCGCTGCCGTGCCCGTGCCCGCGCCAGTCCGCAAGTCGGTTGGCGAGATTCATCTCGTTTCCGTCTATCTCGATACGCCGATCGGCAGAGGCCGCCAGATCACCTTGAGCGGCAAGCTGGACGGCGCGGCCACCCTTGTCCTCGACGGGAATCTGCGCAAGAAGCAAGGCAAGGGCTACCTCCTCACGCAAGTCGACTATCCGCCCATCGACGTCGAGCTGAAAGAGGTGAAACTGCCCGACGCGCAGGGGCGGCGTCTGTTCGACATCGTCGGCGCCCCCATCGCGCTTCGTCTGGTCGTGCCGGCGCAGCCCGCGGAGCCATATCGGCTCCTGGAGCTGACCGAGGGGCGTGTGACGCGTGTGCTGACGCTCGAGCCTGTTGGCGTCGCAGGGCAAGAGCCCGGGCCCGATGTTGCCGTCCAGACCTGCTACCTTGCGGAACTGACGCGCAAGCACCGGATCAGCATCGAGGGCAAACTGGGCGGCGCCGCGTCCCTGCGATTCGATCCCAACCAATGCAATCTCGGAATCTTCGGTGAAACTGGTGAATGCTCGCAGATCAAGGCTGCCAGTCACAAGGTTACCCTGAAACGCCAGGCCGAAGGCCTGTACGAAGTGGTCGGCGCTCCCGAAGCAATGAGGCTGCTCCTGCCCGGCAAGCAGACAGCCACCGGCCGCTTGCAATGGCTCGACGCCGACGGCCTGGTGGCCCGCGAGGTCTCGCTGGAAGCTCGTTGAGGAATCTGGTGAGAATGACTTCTCAATCCGTTCAACCCGGCTAGTGAACGCTTAAAGTTCGGGCCGGCGGCTGGTGAGGGAGTCTATCTGAACCATTCATCGTTCAACAGGATGGGAGGACGCCTCTTTCCAGGAATCTTGTCTCCGGCAATCGTGGTGTGGCCCTCCTGGTTGAAGGGGCGGCAGATAATCTGATCGTGGGCAACTTCATCGGAACGATATCGATTGCGACTGCCCTGCATCATTAGCCGCGGCGGGACTCGAACCCGCACGGGGCGTTAGCCCCAAGGGATTTTAAGTCGTCCGAGTAGGTGTAGCGAGTCGTAACGCGGACGTAGGAAGATGCGGGAAAACACGGTAAAAACCGGGCGAAATGGACAACTTGATACGTCCTTGATACGGTTCGTTTCGGCTATGGCGTTGAGGGATGATTGAGGGACAAAAACCCGGCGTGTCCGGTATTGCTTGTTGGTGGGAGATAGTTGACACCACTGCCCAAGCGGTGTAGGATGGCGAAAGAGATAAGCGGGGGAACATGACCTTACCGCCCCCAGGTGCACTAAGCGACAGATCGACAATCCGTTAGGCCAGTCGATCACGCGACACACCTGAGATGCGCAACCCCCGATCTCCACATGCGGCAGGACATAAGAGCCTGCACCCTGCGCGGACATGACGCGGCCGCGATTCCCTATCCGGGAGTCGTGGCCGCGTTTTTTTTTGGTCGAACCTGGAGTGACATCATGCTGACCATCGAGGTCTTGAGGATGCTGGCTCTGACTGAGGATCAGCTGCGGTGGCGCATGCGCCATCCAAGATTCCCGAAACCGAAAAAGAATGCGCGTGGTGACTACGTGTGGACCGCCGAGGACATCGAGCGGCTGCGCGAGTGGCTGACCAGGCATCCGGTGCGGGAGACCGTCAGTGCCTGATCAGCAGCCATTCACGCTGGCGATCCCGGCAGAGGCCTTGCGGCCTCTGATCACGGAGATCGTGCGTCAGGTGCTGGCCGAGTTGGAGCAGCAGCGGGCCGAGCTGCCCGACGAAGTGATGACCGAGCGTGAGGCGGCACGAGTCCTCAAGCTGAGTGAGCGGCAACTGGCCGACGAGCGGAGACGTGGCCGGATCACGGCGTCAGGGATAGTCGGCAGGCGGATCAGATACACGCGGGCAGATGTGCTGGCGTATTTGGCGGAGCGGCAGGGGAAATAAAAATGGGGCCGGCTGTACACCGAGCCCCAAAGTCTGACACGCATAGATGAGTATATCACAGCAGCCACGGAAGAGGCGGCCGAGAATCCCGGATCTCCGGCATGATCCCCTCGTCTGCGGGCTCGAGGGCCCCAACGAGCCGACGACCTGCCCGGGCTGTCTCCTCGAGCGAGCCGTCAAGATGCAAAGGCTCGAGGATAACCGCCTCAGTCGCAATGGCACACCTCATCACGATCAGCCCGACGACAAGACACCTTGCACGGACATGGGCAACGCGCTGCGGTTCGCGCGGCAGCACCTCGACAAGGTGAGATACTGTCACCCATGGCGCAAATGGCTGGTCTGGAACGGACGATACTGGAAGATCGACGCCAGTGGCGCTGTCATGGCGCTTGCCAAGCAGACCGTGAAGACCATCTACACCGAGGCATCTGAGGCACGAGACGCTGACCGCCGCTCCGATCTCGCCAAGCACGCCCTCAAGTCCGAGGACGTGCGCCGCATCCAGGCAATGGTGACTCTGGCACAGTCCGAGCCTGGCATACCAGTACAGCCCGCCGAGCTAGACAGCGATCCGTGGACGCTAAATGTACTCAACGGCACGCTCGACCTGCGCACGGGCGAATTGCGAGAGCACGAGCCGGCCGACCTGATCACCAAGATTGCACCCGTGAAGTACGAGCCCGATGCTGTGTGCCCGCTCTGGCTGCGATTCCAAGAGCGGATCATGGACGGCAACCAAGCACTCATCGACTACAAGCAGCGTGCCATCGGGTACTCACTCACTGGCCTGACCGTCGAGCAGTGTTTGTACTTTGCTCATGGCACCGGCGCGAACGGGAAGAGTGTTGAGCTGGAACTGTACCAGTCGGCGCTGGGCGACTACGCGCTCCAGGCGGTCAGTGAGTTGCTGATGGTCAAGCACGGCGAGAGCCATCCGACGGAGCGGGCTGACCTCTTCGGCAAGCGCCTCGTCTGCACAATCGAGACGGAGGAGGGAAAAAGACTTAACGAGTCCCTGATGAAACAATTGACGGGCAGCGACCGGATTCGGGCCCGCCGCATGCGTGAGGACTTCTGGGAGTTCGTTCCTACGCACAAGCTCTGGCTCGCAGCGAATCATAAGCCCGTCATCCGCGGCCAAGACTATGCCGTGTGGCGTCGAATCCGGCTGGTGCCTTACACCGTCACGATCCCGCCCGAGGAGCGCGACAAGCACTTGGCCGAGAAGTTGAAGGCCGAGCTGCCCGGCATCTTCGCGTGGATGGTCCGCGGCTGCTTGGAGTGGCAACGCATCGGCCTGGCCGAGCCACCCGAGGTGAAGGCGGCCAGCGACCAGTACCGCGACGAGATGGACCTCATCGCCCAGTTCGTGGACGAGCGGTGTGTGGTCGGGTCGCACTACGCTTGCACGGCCGGCAATCTATATGCGGAGTTCAGGCGATGGGCGGAAGCCGGCGGCGAACGAGTGATGCCGCAACGGGCATTCGGCCAGCAGATCGGCAAGAGATATGAGAGATACACCAACAACGGCACATGGTATCGCGGCGTGGCGCTGCGGCACGATGAGCCACCCCTAACCGAGGTGATGTGATGACGACGCCAGCCATGCGATTACTGATGGTGTTCCCGGAACTTGAAAAGTACCTGACGACAGACGAGGTTGAAGAGCGATTAGCCTTGGCCGGGATCTCGTTTCCGGACGACGAACGATGGCGGCAGTTGGTGGCCGAACGAACGATTTCCGAGCCGCCTGGTGAGCCGTTTTGACGAACGGAAGGACGGAAGGAACGGATTCAATTTTCCGTATGAACGCCAAAAACGCGCGCGGTAGGGAGTTCAACCGGGATTTTTGCGAGATGGTTCCGTTGATTCCGCTTTCTGAAGTGGTCCACGCACGCCCGCGAATCCCGGTCCAGTCGCCCGCCGAGGCCAGCGGATTCGAAATCCTCTGGAGGTTGTTGACTGCTAAGGAGTTGTGACTTGTCCCGCAATGGTCCCTCAACTATG
>JBFWSD010000587.1:0-5189 GCA_050248575.1 Gemmataceae bacterium | reverse complement strand
GTCCTTCGTGGGCGACAAGGGACCGGGCGCCCAGCCGCCGCGCCGCAACAGCCCCCAAAGACCGAGGGCCGCACCCAGGCAGATCACGGACTGCACACCAAGCACAACGGGTTCGCCCCAGCGGTCGGCGGCCCAGCCCACGATCAGGTTGCCGATGGGCAAGCCGCCGGAAACGACCATGGCCCAGATGCCCATGACGCGGCCCCGTTGATGCTCTTCCGCACTGAGTTGCACTACCCCCTGACTGGTGGAGAAGAACAGGATCAGGCCGAAGCCGATGACGCTGGTGCAGAGGACCGAAACGGGCAGCCAGCGCGAAGCGGCCAGCCCCATCAGCGCGGCGCCCAGCAGCACGACGCCGGTTGTGATAAACAGCTTGCGGCGTTCGAAGTTGACGAAGGCGGCCACCGCCAGGGCCGCCAGCAAGGCGCCGCAGCCCGTGCCGCTCAGCATCAGACTGTAGCCAAACTCGCCCACGTGCAACGTGCGCTCCGCAAAGGCGGGCAAGAGCGCAATGAACGGCCAGCCACATAACGCCAGCACACCGGCCAGAAAGATGAGCAGTGTCAGTTCGGTGTGGCCGGCCAGGTAGCGGAAGCCATCGACGAGGGCGGCGAAACTCGAGCCGGTATCATGCCGTCGACCGGCGTGGTCCAGCTTCATCAAGGCCAGCGCACACAAGACGCCCACGTAACTCAGTGCATTGATAAGGAAGCAGGTGGCTGGCCCGACCGTGAGTTGCAGCCAGCCCGCCAGGGCCGGCCCGCTCGCTCGGGCTACATTGAACGACAGGGCATTCAACGCCACCGCGTTCATCACGTCGTCGCGCTCGGTGACCATCTCGCTGACAAACGCCAGCCGCGCTGGCAGATCTACCGCCTGCACGAAACCGTTGACCAGCGTGATGGCCAGGAGCAGTTCGGGCGTGGCGGTGCCCGGATAGACGACGGCCGCCAGCAAGAAGGCGAGTACGGCCATGCCCGCTTGTGTACACATCAGCACGTTTCGCCTGGGCCAGCGTTCGGCAATCGCGCTGAACCAGGCACCGCACAGGAAGGTGGGCAAAATCTGCGCGGCCGCGATCAGGGCCGTCCAGAAAGACTGCCCGGTGAGTTCGAACATCAGCCACATGAGTGCGGGGACTTGCACCCAGGTGCCCAGGAGCGAAACGAGCTGCCCGCAGAAATAGAGGCGAAAGTTGGCATGGCGTAGCGAACGAAAGATGGCCCGCAGGCCGCGCGGGCTGGCGGGCAAGGCGACGTCGGGCCCGGTCGCCTCTTCCGGATTGGGGCTGCCTGTGTCGATGCCGGCTCCGTCAGACATGTTGCTAGGCTAGGAGGGCGCGGGCGTGGCGGTCAAGGTCAGTGCCGGCGTGCTAGCCCACAACGGAGTCATGGCTTCGCTACGTGCGACTTCCAGCGCGACCAGGCAGCCGCCGCCAGGTGGCCCACCAGGATGGCCACCATGCCCGCCATCGCGAAGGTCGCCGGCGCCGGCATCACTCCCGGAGCCTTCTCTCGATACAGGTACACCAGCAACACCACATACACGACGATGCGCAAAGGCCAGGGCACCTGCACCACGGCAATCTGGATCAGCACGGGCAACATCAGAAATCCTGCCAGCGTCAGCTCGAGCCGCAGTCCTGGCGACTCGGTGAGCCAGGCGTCGAAAAGCATGAAGATCACGGAATAGAAAGCCCACGCGTAAGCGATGCCGACCTCGAGGTAAGGAACGACGATGCCCGCGACATGCTCGCGTTGGCGCAACAGGGCACTCGCCGCCAACGTCTGGGCCACCGCCACCCCGCCGGCGCCAACCACGGAACAGAGCATGCCCAGCCAGATGCCGGCTAGGCTGCGCGTGAAGATGTCGGCGCGAATCTTGGCGGAAAGCAACTTGCCGCGGCCAGCGGCGGGCACGTTCTTGAGATCAGGATACTTTTCCACCAGGAGGTCGGTGGGCTGCTTGCCATTGCTTGCCGCCACATCGATCTCTTGGCCGAGCAGTTCAATGTCTGGCGCCGAGGATTCCTCGACATGCATGAGCAGCGTGGCCCAGCCGACCCCGAAGGCGAAGGAAGCAATACCGGCGAACAGGCCCGTTGCCAGCCCGATACCAAGAGCAGACCACGCATCCTTCGGCCGAGCCACCATCACCACCAGCAAGCCGGGCAAGGCGAACAGCACCATGCCCGCAATGGTCAACGCCCTGATGGCGCCGTCGGGCAGTTCCCAGTCCACGGCCAGCCACGGACTTTTCAGGCTGGGAAACTTCTCGTAGGTGTCGTCCACGCTGATGAGCAAGTCCCAGACGGACTGGATGGCAATCAGCCCGGTCCCCAGACCGCCGCACACGACGCCAATGAGCAAGACCCAGGCGGTGATGCCGATGTTGCGCCGCACCCAAATCCACAAGAGCTGCGCCGCGCTGGGGGGCCTGGCCGCGGTTGCTTCCCCGCTCTGCCAGTGCTCGAGATCCAGGGCCAGTGCTTCCGCCGTGTCATAGCGCCGCCGTGGGTCCTTCTCGAGACACTTCAAACAGATCGCTTCAAGTGTGCGATCGAGCCCGGGCACGCGCGTACTGGGCGGCACGGGGGGCTGCTCCTGCACCTGTTTCACTGTCTCCCAGGCCGATTCACCGCGAAACGGCACCACGCCGGTGAGCAACTCGTAGAGGATTGCCCCCAGGCTGTAGATGTCCGCCAGCACGGTGGCCGCATCTTTCTTCCCGGCGGCCTGCTCGGGGGCCATGTAACTGGGCGTGCCCAGGATCGCTCCGGTATGAGTCTGGGCGCTGTCCTGCTCGAGTCGTTTGGCCAGCCCGAAATCGGTCACCTGGGGCTGCCCGTCCGGTGTCAGCAAGATGTTGGCGGGTTTCAGATCGCGATGCAGGATGCCGCGCTGATGGGCATGATGCACGGCATGTGCGATGAGGGCAACCAGTTCCGCTGCCTCGTCTGGCTTGCGAAACTTCTCGAGGTGCTGGGCCAGGCTGCCCCCCTCGACGAATTTCATCGTGAAGTAGTGGCGGCCCTCCTGTTCACCGACCTCATAGATCGGCACGATGTTGGGATGATCCAGGCGGGCCGCCGCCTCCGCCTCGGTGCGGAAACGCTGTATCTCCATGTCCGACGCCAGTTCACCGGACAGGATCATCTTCAAGGCAACGACGCGATCGAGACTGATCTGGCGGGCGCGGAAAACGACGCCCATGCCGCCCCGCGCCAGCTCGGCAAGCAGCTCGTAGTCGCCGAAGTTTCCCAGCGCCGGGGGCGCGGGCTGCTTCGGAGTCGGATGATGTTCCGGTTCTCCACAGGTGTCAGGAGCCTCGGCGCCTACCGACAAGGTGGGCGGCAAGTCGGCTGGTTCGCCCGCGGTTTTTTCCGGATCCACATTCATCCATCTTCACCTCGTTCCCACGCTCTGCGTGGGAACGCACGCCCTGCACGCCCACGTTTCGGCTCGGTCATTTGCCCGCCGGCGTTAACAGACCGAGGCTCTCGAACCAGCGCTCGGCGCGCTGGGGCCACGTCGACACCGCGTGCTTCGAGGGCCGCAGTCCGTAGCCATGCCCGCCGCTCGGATAGACATGTAGCTCGGAAGGAACCTTGGCGCTCTTGAGCGCCAGATAGTAGAACAGGCACCCTTCCACCGGCACGCCGTCATCCTGCGTGTGAATGAGCAAGGTCGGCGGCGTCTTCTCGGTCACCTTCATCTCCGGCGACAGCTTGGTCTTGTTCTCGCGCTCGACCAGACCGCCCGCATACACCAGCACCGCGAAGTCGGGCCGGCAACTCTCCTTGTCGGCATCGTCGACGGCCTCATACGCCCGCTTGTCGTAGTTGTTGCTGACGTTGGCGGCGAGGTGCCCGCCCGCCGAGAAGCCGAGCACGCCGATCCGCCCGGGATCGATGCCCCATTCCTTGGCGTTCTTGCGGACGATGCCGATGGCCCGCTGCACGTCTTGCAAGGGGGGCGTGTAATGATCTCCCGAACGGCGCGGCACCCGGTACTTCAAGACGATCCCCGTGACGCCGATGGTGTTGAGCCACTCGGCGATCTCGGTCCCCTCCTTGTTCCAGGCAAGGATGGTGTAGCCGCCCCCCGGGCAGATCACGACCGCGGTGCCCGTGTTCTTGTCCTTCGGTGCCGGGTAGACGCTGAGAGTGGGATTGGTGACATTGGTCACGCGGATGGTCTTGTCCCCCTTGTCGGGCAGGATCTTCTCCTCGCCGATGTCGCCCTTTTCGCCCGGCGCCCCCTTGGGCCAGATGGGCAACGGCTTCGGCTCGGCCCCTTGCAGGCTCGCCGTCAACATCAACGCCAGCACGCACAGCATCATTCGTTGCATCGAAATCTCCTGGATGGTGAATGACAGTGGACTCGCCGCGGAGCGGCGGTGTGGTCCGTTCCCACGCAGAGGGTGGAAACGAGTTGCCTGGCCACTCGCCACTGACCACTGACTACTTGCTTGACTACAAACACTCAACGTCGAAGATGGATTATCGGCGCGGGCCACTCGGGCGTCAAACATCGAATCGCGGGCAACAACACATGAAGACGATCATCGGCATCAACGGGGCAGGCGGGCGGATGGGGCAGCGGATCGCTCAACTCGCCCGCGAGGACAGCGATCTGGACATCGGCGTGGCCCTCGAGGCCGCGGGGCACCCGGCCCTCGGCAAGGATCTGGGCGAGATCATCGGCACCGGCAAGCTGGGAGTGCCGCTCGTCTCGTCGATCCCGCTGGAAAAGCGGATCGATGCGGTGATCGACTTCTCGTTGCCCGCGGGCACCATGGCGGTGCTGCCCACTTGCGTGCAGCGGCGGATTCCCCTGGTGGTGGCGACCACCGGCCACAGCCCGGAGGAGAAGGCCGACATCCTCGAGGGGGCCCACGAAACCGCCATCTTGATGGCCCCCAACATGAGCCTGGCCGTCAACGTCCTCTTCAAGCTGGTGGCCACCGCGGGCACGCTCCTCAAGGACAAGGGCTTTGACGTGGAGATCCTGGAACGGCATCATCGTTTCAAGAAGGATTCGCCCTCTGGCACGGCGTTGCACTTTGCCCGCATTGTGCAAGAGGCGATGGGGCAGACCGACCTCCGCCACGGCCGCGAAGGGCTGGTCGGCGAACGGCCCGCCACCGAGATCGGCGTGCACGCGATTCGCGTGGGTGACAACGTC
>JBFWSD010000586.1:0-5189 GCA_050248575.1 Gemmataceae bacterium | reverse complement strand
CAGGCCGGTCGCTGCCGCGCTTGACCGATTTCAGAGCCAGCGCGGCTTACTGCTCCCCGACAGTTACCGGGACTTTGCCCTGCGCTTCGGGCCGGGTGAACTCGGAGGGCTCTTACGACTCACAGCCCCCGGTTATCCGGGCGACGATACGCTGGACCTTGCCGAACATGATGCCTTCATGCACTCAGGCGATGACGGGCTCATCCAGGACCACGGCCATCCCGAACTCTTGACCAGCCTGTTCTACTTCGCTTCCACCTACGCCGGCGATACGCTCGGCTGGGACACCCGTGAATTCCGCGACAGCAGGCACCATGAATACGACATCTATCTGTTGCCACGCTACAAGGACGAGGGAATCTCGCACCTGGCGACGAACTTCGTGGGGCTGATCGACGACCTGCTCGCGGGCCGCCTGCTGCCCAGCTTGATGCCGGACGAGCGGCATGCCTGGTCTGTGTTCGAGCCATTTGTAGTCCACCCCGACACGACAGGAGGCAAGTCTTGACGTCCGCGAGCATCAGGCCGGAGTGTGTCGACGACTACCAGGCCATTCACGCGGTCCATGTCGCCGCCTTCGGGCAGGACGGTGAGGCAAACCTGGTGGACACGTTGCGGGCCGCTGGCTTTGCGCGACTTGGCCTCGTTGCCGAGGTCGATGGCCAGATCGTTGGCCACATCCTCTTCAGCGATCTGCCGATTCAGACCGACCACGGCATCATTGAGGCGACCTCGCTCGCTCCGGTTGGCGTTGTGCCAGCGCGGCAAGGACAGGGGATCGGCTCGGCCCTCATCCGTGCCGGCCTCGACGCACTGCGCGAACAGGGCCAGCGCATTGTCATCGTGCTGGGAGAGCCCGAATATTACGGCCGATTTGGCTTTTCAGCCAAGCTGGCCGGGGCGCTCGCCTCGCCTTTCTCAGGCCCGGCTTTTCAGGCCCTCGAACTCGTGCCCGACGCCCTCCACGGCGTGAAGGGGCAAGTGCAGTACCCGCCGCCTTTCTTTGAACTCTGAGGCGGTCTTCGCGAGCAGGACACATAGAATAGTGCCATCCACCGTACACGCTCAGGAGGTGCGATGTCTGCTGACAAACCTGATCTGAAGATTCATATCGATGGCGCCGCGCGGGGGAACCCGGGGCCAGCCGCCTATGGCATAGTCCTGGCCCGCGACGGGCAGCCCACGCTGGAAGAAGGTGGCTGTCTCGGCTCGACCACCAACAACGTGGCCGAATACACGGCACTGGTGCGTGCCCTCCAACATGCCCGCAATCTAGGCGCCCGCCGCTTGCTCATCCACAGCGACAGCGAGCTCATGGTCAAGCAGATGAACGGGGCTTACAAGGTCAAGAACGAGCAGCTCAAGAAGCTCTACGAGCAGGCCCAGGACATGCTCGACGACTTCGAGGATGTGGTCATCCGCCACGTTCGCCGCGAATACAACAGCGACGCCGACAGACTCTGCAACGAGGCGCTGGACGGCTACCCGCGTGCGCTGGAGCTCAACACGTCTGGTGCCGCGCCGGCCAAGGTCGCCGCCACCAAAGCAGCGCCGGTCAAAGAGACGCGCACGCTCGAGGATGATGTGGTGGGCTGCCTGCGCAAGGCCGGCGTTGACGACCCCACAGCGCTCTGGGCGGAACTGAGCGGCATCTTGAAGTCACATCGTGTGCGCCTGCCCGGCTCGGAAAGGTAGCGTGGCGAGCCGGAATGGCCAGCTCGCCACGCGCTGAGTTCATTTGTCCGCCCGCAACAGGGCCAGGTCGCGAACGCGATTCATGCCGTCGATCGAGCCGGTGATCGAGAGGATCTTGCCGTTCTCGCTCAGTTCCAGGACCACGTCGCGGACGATGTCTTCGCCCTTCACTTCCTGATAGACCCAGAGACGCTTGTTGGCCCCCTGCTTGAAGCCTTCGGTGGGGATGGAGCCGCTGTAGATCTTGTCCTCGGTCTCGTACTTGATGGTGGCAAAAGGCGTCTTGAAGTCGAGGACAAAGGATTTGAAGCCGGGCGTGCCTTCGCCGGCTTCCCAGCGGCCCAGGATCGGCTTGAGGTTATCGCCGCCGCCGACGTTCGGATTGCCATTGGGGTTGCCATTCGGATTGGCAGCCACGCCGGTGCCCGACCCGACCCACACCGAGCTTTGCTTGCCCGGGCGGACCAGTTCGGCGTCCTTCAGCTCGCAAGGATTGTCGTCGGTGCGGAAGTTGCCGCTCACGCGCAGGCTGTCATTCTTGGCGACGTAGCGCAGGTTCATGTTCATCGACAGCCCGCCGAGGCCGGCAAGGCCAAGCCGGCCGTCGGGCAGCTTGTGCCAGCTCGTGTTCGACACCGTGACCGTGTAAGTAGTGTTGCCGATCTTGTAGACGATCTTGCACTTGCCGTCGTCGCCAAAGGTGATGGCGAGTGAGGAAACATCGGCCGCGCCGCTCCCTTCCCAGGTTCCTTTCAGGCTGGCGGGATCGACGGCCTCTCCAACCGGATCGGGATCGGGCATGGTGGGCGGACGTTTGCCCACGGTGTCCGCCGCCACGATCCTGCACTTCAAGGTGACGTAACGATCGCCGGGCTGACCGATGTTGGGCAGCGGCCGATCGAACTTGAGGCTCTTGGCGTCCGCCGCCACGATCTTGTAGACCTGTCCCAGGATTTCCTTGCCCGACACGGTGAGCGGAAACTTGTTGTCTTCCAGCACCAGGATCGCCGAGCCGATGTATTCCTTCGGCTCGCGTGGCGGCGTCCATTCGGCCAGCTGAGTGCCACGAAAACGGATATCGACGATCTGGCCATCGTACTTGGGCGGCGGCGCCTTCGTGGAGGAGCCGTTGTTGTCGCCGCCATTCGAATCGCTATTGGCCGTTGGCGAGATCTTCTTGTTGTCGTCTTTGGAACCGGCACAGCCCAACATGCCAAGCAAGACGATCAACGCGCACAGCTTCGAGGAAACGCGCAGACTGGTCATGGCAACCTCCCCGGACGCGAAGATAGATGGGTCGATGAGGCGCGGGCGGCGATGCGAGTCGGCCCGTACCCGTCGATGGGGTTGATTGTAGACCGAGCCGGGCTGCAAGTGCCAGCAGATTCCGTGGCGATTTGAGACCCGTCACATCAAGGACGCGCCAACGAAGCATGGCCCGCTTGTGTTTTATCCGCGACATCCGCGGCCGGGTCGTCACGCCACGTGGCAAGGGCGACTCACCGCCTTGTTGGGGGAGAGTACCATGAGACACTCGTATCGGGTGGTGGCAGGTCTGCTCTTGCTAACCACCGGGCTGGCACTTCAGGCGCAAGCCCCGGGCACTGTGCCGGGGTTCCCGGGCCAGGCAACGGTTGCCAAAGAGCGGCCCCGTGAAGAGTTCCGCATCCAGTCGTTCCGCATGAAGAAGACTGCGCCCGGGGTTGTGCAAGAGATTTTGATCCAGTTGCTGCCCGCCGAGGATCGCATCGGCGGGATCTTCATGTCACTCGGAGTGTCACCAAATTACAGCTGGCGCGTGGTCTACAACGATTCTCGTCGGCTGGTCGTGGTGCGTGGCTACCGGAACGATCTCGAGATCGCCGAGGAAGTTGTGGCTCTCCTGGAAGCGCCGGCCGACAAACCGCTACCCAAATCCAAGCGGGTTCGTGCCTTCCGGCTCAAGAACGTGGAAACGGGCGTGGCCCGGGAGGTGATCGAGGCACTCGAGTTGAACGTCGACCTGGCGGAGGCCGAGGGCATGCTGTTCATGGTCGGCCCGGATCACCTCGTCGACCAGCTCGCCAAGGTGATTGCCGAGCTCGACGTGCCCGCCATGAAGCCCCTCGGGCCGGCGCCCGGGGCAGATTTCGGCATGTGACGGGCCGCGCCAACGAACCGCCCGCCCGGTCGTTTACACGTATAGCCGCAAGCCTCTGAACCCATCTCTCAGGAGCCATCATGTCCCTCCAGATCCAGTGCAATGGTTGCAGCAAGGTGTTCCGGGCCAACCTCCCGGACGAGAACGGCCTGCTCTGCCCGCTATGTGGGCACGAAGTGGTGCCGGCCAAGAACAAAACTCGTGCCCACGCACGCTTCAAGCCAAACTGGCAATTATGGACCGCAATCGGCGGGCTGTCCGTCGGGCTGATTGCCACTGTCGGCTTCGGACTCTCCATGCCGCGCGAAAAGTCACTGCACGAGCAAGACTTGCCCATCCCGCTCGTCAAGCTCGATAGCGACCTCGATGTGCTGGCGCAGACGATGGCGCCGCGGCCGTCCAAGGTGGAAACGCCTCCTCCGCCCCCCGCTCCGGCAGCCGACCCCGAGCCGGTGCAGGAGAAGGTTGAGCCCGTGAGGCAGCCCATCGCCGTCGAAGTGATTCGCGCCGTGACGGAAAAGATGGAAGAAACTGCCGAGGAGCAGCCGGCCGGACCCAAGCAGCCCACCAAGGTGCGGTCGCGCGTCAAGCGTACTGACGAGGAGCTGCGCAAGCAACTCTTGCTGGTCAATATCATGGGCAACAACGATATTCCCCTGGCGTCGCGCGTGACGCTGGCAAATGCCCCGAAGACGCGTCGCTATCAGCCGCACGAGCGGCCCGATTTCGCCGGCTTGCCGATGCGGATGGGCATCGATTGCCAGCTGGGCAAAGAGCCCGCCGAGACCATGCAGCATCTGTCGCGCAAGCTGCGCGAATCGATCGCCGCAGCCATGCAAGGTGGCGTGGTTGTCGACGCCGACAAGCTGCGCCAGATCCTGATGAGCGGCATCCAGTTGCGCCGCGGCCGCATCGTTCCGGCAGCCGCCAAGATCGACGATCAGCCCGTCAAGATCGACGGCAACATGTGGCTGCGCGTCGAAGCGGTTCCCACCCTCGTTCAGATGCTCACTCCCGAGAGCAAGGACGTGCGCCTGTTGCTGGTCGACATGCTTGCCGAGATCCCGGGCCACTGCGCCACCGAGGCACTGGTCCAGCGGGCTCTCTACGACCTGTCCAGCGAGGTGCGCGAGGCCGCCGTCCAGGTGCTCGATTCCCGCCCGCGCAGCGACTATCGCGACACGCTCCTCCAGGGGCTGCGTTATCCGTGGAGCCCGGTGGCCGATCACGCCGCTGAAGCTCTGGCCGCCCTCAAGGACACTGACGCGGTGCCGAGTCTGCTCAATCTGCTCGACGCGCCCAATCCAAAGTCCCCGTTCGTCACCAGCGACAATCAGTTCATGATGCGTGAACT
>JBFWSD010000585.1:0-5194 GCA_050248575.1 Gemmataceae bacterium | reverse complement strand
GATTTCGGAATCGCCACCTCAGTCCGCACGATCCTTATCGACAACCTAAAGTCTGACACGATCGACAACGCCGTCATCGCCCAATGCACCGAGGTGCAGAAGCATTACAACGCCTTCGCCGACGGCTTCAATCCGCCGCCGTCAGGAGCGGTGGCGTCGGGGCTCGATCTCTTGCACCGGCAGGTCGTTGTGGATCAGGGCGGTAAGCGCATCGTCTTCCACCTGCTGAACTCGGCGTGGGTGTCACAGTTGCACGAAAAGCCGGGGAGCCTCTACTTCCCGGTCAAGTTGGTGCGCGACCGGATCGCCAACGCTCCGCAGGCGGATATCGTGTTGGCCGTCGTGCACCACCCCTTCAACTGGTATGTGCCGGAAAACGGACGGGAGCTTCGCAAGTGCCTGGAAGACAATGCCGACCTCATCCTGACTGGCCACGAGCACGTCCAAGGTGCCTTTAGCAAGAAGACCGACGTTGGCGAACAAAATGAGTACCTCGAGGGTGGCGTCTTGCAGGAGACGCGCCAGCCGGATGTCAGCTCATTCAACCTCGTCATCTTCGACACAGTACAGGGGCAGCAGCAGACGTTCCGCTTCATCTGGAGGGGCGACCAATACGAGCCCGAGGGCGAGCCGTTCTGGCGACCATTCGAGCGTAACAAACGCCTTACTCGGAATCAGTTCCAGTTCAGCGACGGCTTCGCTCAGTGGCTCGAAGATCCGGGGGCAGGGTACACCCACCCGCAGAAGGAGCAGCTCACGCTTTCGGACTTGTTCATCTACCCGGACCTCCAAGAAGTGCATTATCAGCGCGAGGCGTCTGAGCGGCGCCTCGTGCGCAGCCGCGAAGTGCTCACCTCGGTTCTGAACAACAAGCGTGTCATCATCGTTGCCGAGGAGAAAGCGGGAAAGACCTCCCTCGCCAAGTCCCTGGTGAAGGACCTGCATCGCAACGGCAAGGCGGTGGTGCTGCTCGCCGCCGACAGTGTGCCCAAAGCCGCCACCACCGACAAGCTCCGCAAGGCGGTCAACTCGATCTTGGCAGAACAGTACGGGCCGGGGCTCACGGATCGGTTTTGGCAACAGGATAAGGAGAAGCGAGCCGTCGTCGTCGATGACTTCCACAAGGTGGCGGGAAACCGGAAGAGCAAGGATGCGTTGCTCGAATTATTAACGCAGGCATTCGACTTGGTGGTGCTATTGGCCGGGGAAGAATTTCGCATGGAGGAGTTGGCAGTTCCAAGCGAGTCCACTTCACCAATCTGGGGGTTCAAGCAGTACAACGTGCTCCAGTTCGGACACGCGCTAAGGAGCCAACTCATTGAGAAGTGGTGCCGCATCGGGCGGGATTTCAGTGACGAAGAAGCCGACATCGAACGGGTGATCCGGCGCGCCGAGGATCAGATCACAAAAATCATCAGCATCGACTTTCTGCCATCTTTCCCGGTGTTCATCCTGATCCTTTTGCAGCAGTTCGAGTCCGCCGTCAAACTCACAACCACGTCCGGTTCGTTCGGCTACTTGTACGAGGTGCTTGTAACGGCCAGCCTTTCGCGCCACAAGGCCCTGCGCGACAAACTTGACACGATGTACACATACCTTTCCGAGTTTGCATACCACCTCTTCAGCAATAAGAAACGCTCGCTGTGCGAGAGCGATGTTCGCCGTTGGCACGACGAGCACTGCAAGGAGTATCGGCTGCCGCTGGACTTCGGGCCGCTGTGGTCAGAATTGATCACCGCGTCGGTGATTGACTCCCGGCACGACGACTTTCGATTCCGCTACAAGTATCTCTACTACTTCTTCGTCGCCCGGTACTTTCGCGACAACATCAACAAGCCCGAGATTCAGGATCACATCAAGGCGCTCAGCGGCAAGCTGTACCACGAGCGCTCCGCGAACATCATGATTTTCCTTTGCCATCTATCGAAAGACGAGCGGGTGCTCGACGCAATGCTAGCCGCGGCCCGCGCCCTGTTCACCAACTCGAATCGATTCGACGTTAGCAAGCAGACTGCGTTCCTCAACCGGCTCACGTCCGAACTGCCCCAGCTGGTGCTGAAGGCTGGCGACCCGAAGGAAAACCGGATCAAGGCGATGGAGGAACGAGACGCGGCGGAACGCTTAGTGATGGCGAAGCGGAACGACGAAGGGTACGACGATGAGGAAGTCGATGAAAAGATCGAGGAGATTTTACAGCACAACGCTGCGTTCAAGACAATCCAGATTCTCGGGCAGGTGCTGAAAAACTTCACGGGCTCGTTGCGAGGCGGCCCGAAACGCCAGCTTGTGGAGGAGTGCTACGGTCTCGGGCTGCGGGTCCTCGGCAATATCTTCCACCTCGCCGAGTTGGGGTTTCCGCATCTCGTGGAGATCGTCACCGCTCAAGGAAAGGCCAGGAAGACGCCAGCGACAACAGTGGAAATCCAGAAGGAAGTCAGTCAGTTATTTGTCGGGCTGCTGCAGATGGTGTCCTTCAACGTGTTCAAGCACGTCTCCGACTCGGTCGGGACGGAGAAGGTGGCGCAGACATTGGAGGAGGTGGTGAAAAGCGATGAGAATCCATCGACGAAGGTGCTCGATTTGTCCGTCCGGCTGGATCACTACGACAAGTTCCCTCAGTCGCAGATCGCCGAACTCGCGAAAGAGTTCGCCGATAATATCTTCGCGCTCGGCCTGGTTCGGCAGCTAGTCTGGAATCACCTGTACATGTACCGGGTCGACTACCGGCAAAAGCAATCCGCGTGCGAAAAGCTTGGAATTTCGATTGAGAGTCAGACGAAGCTACTGACACACGATACTAAGGTGAACTCAGGACCGGGACAGTCGGCAAGATCCAAGAGACATAAAAAATAACCGCTGCCACCGCGGCCGACGACCGATTGAGTACGTCGGCATCGGACGCAGCGGGCCACCACCGCCACGCTATACGCTAGGCCGATCGATGCCTGGCGGCGCCGGCAGCGCCGCGATGGCCGCCTGCTGGTCCTGTAGCTCGACGTGCGTGTAGAGTTGCAACGTGAGCCGGATGTCACTGTGCCGGGCCAGGAGCTGAGCCACCTTGGGTGACACCCCCGATCGGGCCAGCGTCGTGACGAACAGGTGTCGATTCGAGTGGAAGTCGGCGTAAAAGCCGGCATCGTTGCAGAAAGTGAGGAAGTCCGTCCCCTGGCGGGCTTCCTTTTCTTTTTCCGTCTTGGCCTCTTCGATCCACTTCTTCCGGGCTACCTGCAGATCGCAGTCCATCATCTTGTTGGTCTTGCGCTCCGTCCCACTGGGAATGCGCCCACATACCGGGAAGAGTAACGCGTCCGGTGCCAAGTCCGGCTTCGTGGCCAGCCAGTCGCGAAGGCGGCGGGCAACCTCAGGGTGTAGCACCTGGGTGTCGGTGCGACGGCGCTTGCTGTAGCAGGCCTCCACCGTGGCCGTCGCCGGCTCGGCGTCGAGCTGGAGCGATCGGCAGGTCAGGCTGCCAATTTCGCCCTTGCGGAAACCAGTCCATGCGGCGAGCACGTACATCATCGCCCGGTCGGGACCGGGGATGTTTTCGATCCTCTTTCCATGCTGGGCGGCGTTGATCAGCCTGGCAAACTCGTCGGGCGACAGCGGGCGGCGGGGGTGCCGTGGATCGCTGTCGGTGTTGATCCGCGACAGGTAGGCCAGGGGGTGCGTCGGCGCACGCCCGTCCCGGGCCAACCAGCGTGAGAACTGCTTGATCGACTGTAGGTAGTGGTTGTAGGTCTTGGCGCTCAGGCCGTCCGCACGGAGCTTGCCCAAGTACTCGAGCACGCCGCTGGCCGAGAGGTCGCCGATGAACCTCCAGCCCCGGTTCTCAAGCAATTTTTGAATACGAGTCGTTGATTCCCTAACATGCGCAGGAGACCGGCCTTTATTCCGAAGGTAGCTCTGGAACTCCTCCAGATGCTCGCTCAAGGGACGCTTCCGCTGGACATCGGTGGCGTCGATCAACCCTGCCTTCTCGCGTTCGACTTCCCGGACCAGCTTGTTCAGCATGGCTTGGGCAGCCACCTTGTCAATTGCGAGTGGAACGCGACGCAACCGGCGATTGGCGTCTTTGTACTGTCCCCACCATTTCTTCGACTTGCCCTTCATCTTCTTTCCTGTCTTCGCGTCGGTCACCAGCACGGGCTTCTTGTACAGACTTGCCATCGGTATTCCTCCATTCGGTAATCACGGGGCCGCGTTAGCCGTGGACCCAGTGAGCCGAGTTCTGTGCACATGTTCCAGGGAAACGAACCTGCTCGGACTACTTGGCGTTCCACACTTCGCGGCTTGGGCAGCCAGCCTTGATCCAGGCCTGGATCTCCTCGGCGCGCCAGAGAATGGAGCGGCCAATCTTGACGGGGCTGGGCACGAGGCCTTCCGCATCCCATGTCCGCCAGGTCCGCGTCGATTTGCTGCACATGGCGGCAGCCTGGCTTGCCGTGAGCAGGGCCGGTGCTCCACGTTCGCAAACGAGATCGAGCCCGAGCCGCTCGAAGAGCAGGCGAATGCGCTTGATGTGGTCGCGGATGGTGTGCCATTTGACATTGAGGCGCTCGGCGATCGTCGTCACGTCGTCGCCATTCGTCAGGGATTCGCAGATTTGACGGTCGAATGGCGATAGTTCGGTGAGCGCGCTGCTGACGTCGCTAGCCATGTCGAGTTGCTCGAAGCCCGCCGATACCTCTTCAGTGACTCCTGTCTCCGCAGCGTAGCGTTCCAGACGGGCGCGGCCGCGCTGTTCGCTTCGGCGCAGGGTGATCAACAGGTTGTCGACGATCTTAGTGAACGCCGTCCGCTCGGAGGCTTTCACCAGGTTGCCCAGGTCGAACTGGCAGGTGAGCAGCTTCAACACCACTTGCTGCTGGGCATCTTCCAGGTCGTGTCGGCGAAAACCCAGCCGCTTGGCCCGTTCCGTGATGACTTCCACTTTCCAGGGTTCCATCGCGCCGTCGTAATGGTTCTCGGTCATGTCTTGCCTCCAACCTTGCGTGTTCGCGCTGAGCACTTCTCAGCGTGCGGAGGCATTGTGCGCCGGTGAGCAGGGCCATTTCGTTAGGGCAATCAAACCCACATGGGCACCCAGTTGGGCAAGTGGCACGCCCACCTGGGCATGTGACCCTGCATCGTGACCCTGCACGGAGACAAAACCTGCGAATTTCCTGTGTTTGAGCGGGGTCATTCCACGCCCACC
>JBFWSD010000584.1:0-5194 GCA_050248575.1 Gemmataceae bacterium | reverse complement strand
GTTGACCGTGGGATAGACTTTCCGGACGACTCCCTTCTTGTCGATGACGAAGGTGACGCGGTTGGCCATGTCGCCCGGGCCGAGGGCGCCGAAGGCACTGGTCACTTTCTGGTCGGCGTCGGCGTAGAGTGAGAAAGTGAGCTTCTCTTTCTCCACGAACTGTTGCTGGGCGTCGAGCTTGTCGGTGCTGATGCCGACGATGACCGTGTCGAGTTTATCGAACTGGTCGGCCCGGTCGCGGAAGCCGCAGGCCTCGACGGTGCAGCCGCTAGTCATGGCCCGGGGAAAGAAGAAGAGGACGACGTTCTTCTTGTTCTCGAAATCATGCAAATGCAGGGTCTGCGCATCCTTGAGTCCGGTGGCGGGCAGATCGACATCGGGCGCGAGATCCCCCTCCTTCACTTTGAGAGCTGCCCCGGGATCGCGGGCACAGCCGAGAATCAGTATCAGCATCAGCACCAGGATCGAACGGATCATGACGTAGCCTCCCGAGGATGAGCGCGACGGTGCGGAGAGGTATTGTCGCCCGTATGATGCCAACAGGCAACGATGAACCCAAGCTCGGTGGAAGCCTTGGAACTCTGCGGGACCGATCTGCCCGCCACCAAGGATTGGCCCAGCATCGACAGGTGATGAATGGTCGACAGTCGCGCAACCTGGAAAGAAGTGACGGGAGTCGCGGCACTGTTGCTCGTCTTCATCGCCCTGCAGATCGCACTGTCGCGCCCGCACTATCTCCTGGGACACCGCTTCCGGCTCGATGAGACCTTCACCTATCGGCTGGTCACCGCGCCTGACGCCGGGCAGGTGCTCCACGCGCTTGCGGAAGGAATGGAGACGCATCCGCCCACTTATTACTTCTTGCTGCGCGGCTACGCCTGGCTCGGCGGCGCAAGCGAGACGTCGTTGCGGCTGGGCAGCCTCCTCGCGGTGTATCTCGGCCTGGTTGGGCTTTATCTGCTGCTGCGCGAAGCTTGCGGGCGGCTGACTGCTTTCGTCGGCGTGCTGGCTGTCTGGGTCCATCCGCTGATTCTCGAGTACGCGGTCGTGGCCCGGTCCTACGCGCCGCTCTTCGCCGCCAGTGTCTGGTTTGCCTGGTTGGTCCAGCGCTTGCGACCGTCCGCTGGCCCCGTGCTGCCCTTACTCGTCGGGATAGCCGGCGTCTTGCTCTGCACGATGCACTATTTCGGGATCATCAGCCTGGGGCTCATCGTTGCGTGCGACACGTTCTTTCAGCGCGAACGACGCTTGACCTGGCCGCAGTTGCTGGCGCTGGCGGCCGGGCCGCTGGCACTGCTTGCCTCCGTGCCGCTGTTGCAGTCACAGCGTGCCCACCTGTCGGTGCCGACCTGGGTCGGTTCCGTGTCCCTCGAGGGGTTTGTTGACTTCTTCGCAGCACTTTTCTTGCCCGGCTATGTGGCAGGCATCGTGCTGATTTGCGGATTCGATTTCGTTTTTGGGCCCGCCCGGGAAGATCCGGCCGAGCCTGCTGCCGAAAGGCTCCCGCGTCTTGCCGGCGTCACCGGGCTGATCGGGATCGTGCCGGTGCTCGTCGCCTACGCGCTGCTCGTGCACTCGGTCCTGGTGCCGCGTTATGCGCTTGCTGCCCTTGCCGCTTTTGGACCGGCAGTGGCGCTGGGCACGCGGCGGTGCGGGCCGCTCGGCGCCATTCTGCTGCTCGCCTTTCTGTTCCTGATCGGCGCCAGAACGCTGCGCGATCAAGCCAGCGATTTCTACCGCAAGGATCTACAGTCCGCCGAATTGATCGAGAAGCTCCGCACGCAGACAGCCGAGGAGCCCGTCTTCTTCGAATTCACAGACGTGCTGGCCGTTGTCGAGCTTTACGAACCGAAACTGGCAAGGCGCTGTTACCTCATTGATGTGCCACTCGAGGACACCGAGAAGATGCGGGGCCGTCGCTTCGTCCTCGATCTGGCCCGCAATTCCGCCCGCGTGGATGGCACACCCAAATTGGCCGCCTGGTCGGACATCAAGAGCCGCCGGCGGATCCTCGTTCTGGTCGGCGAACAGGATTCTCAGGAAAAGGTTGCCCACCGCTATCCGGGCTACCGGCTGACTCCCCTCGGGCAGGGACTGTTCGAGTTGACTGCAGTGGCGACCGGCTCCTGAGCTCAGTGTTTTCGGCGCCAGCTTGCCATTGAAACGCCACAGCGCCCGGGTAAGCTGTCGATGGACGGTGGCGAACGAGTGACGGCACATCCAGCCAGGCCCTCCTTTCATGGTGCTCCGTTTTCCCAGCCCGGAGTTATTGCGCCAGGTTCTTGCCGAGGCCAGCTTGCCAATCGGCATGCAGCCGGCCCGGGCGGGCAGTGACAGGCAAGGCAACATCTGGATCGAGCCCGCCGAGCCGCTCGGTAGGGCCGCCTTGAAAAAACTGCAGAAACTCGGCGTCGATGTGCGGGAAGACGGCGCGGCGCGACTCAATGAGAACATTCATTGCTGGCACGCGCTCGTGCCCATCGAACGCCGGCCGCAGGGAGTTCCGCACGAGGGCGACTTCCTCTTTGAGGTATCGGGAGACCGACTGCCCGCCGTCATTGCGGAGATGCGCCGCCTGGGCTGTCAGCACTGCGGCCTGCGCTGGCTGGAGGAAGGCATGGCCCTCCTGCGCGTTGCGGGCCCGCCCTATCTTTCGGTCTTGCGAGCGGGTGAAACCGACTGTCACGACTTCCATGCCTATCGACAAGAGTCGCCCGGATTGTGGGTCGAGATTGGCCACGTCCATCCGCTCGCGGCGGTCTTGCCTGTGCCGTCGGGCCAGCTCGTATTGATCCGTGCCCCGCGGCGCTGCCGGATCCTTGATGACGAGCCCTTTGACGATCTCGGCAACCGAGACGCGCTGCCCATTCCGGCGTCCGATGCTGGTTGGAACGATGCCGCTATCGACACACGGCTCAGCATGCCATTGCGCCTGGCGCGCAGCGGTGTTGCCGATGCAGCAGAGCTGTGGGTACTCGAAGCGGATGGCCGCCGGCAACTGCAGCAGCTCATCGAGCAGATCGACGATCGCCTGGCGGCGCAGCTCGCCGTCGCGACCGCCGAGCGTGCGGGCCACGAACTGCTCGTGTTGCGGCAGCAGGCGAAGCGGACGCTGGCGCCGCTCTTCGTTCTCGATGGCCTGGCCTGTTGCTCGTATCTGAAGCTGCCCCATCTGTTCATTCCCTGTGGGATGAGACTCCAGCCCGTACCGCGCCGCGATCTGGTCCGGAAACTCTTTCCGTCCGAGGACGACCGGATCACGTGGTTGCGGCCCGATGGAGCGGGCCGCTTTGTACCGGAATCGCTCGCGACCCGCGCCTTTCGGCCCTTGGAGGAATGGATCGAGTATCAGCGCCAGGGCACCGTCAGCCTGTCGCCGCTTGGGTATTCGGCTGCCTTCGAGCTGCCCGTGTTCAGCGTGGCGGAAGAGGCAGCGGCGCGGCGGCCTCCTCCCGAGCGGCCAAAGCGGCAAAAAGTACGCCTGGACCAGGTCGAGGTAGAAACAGAGGTTGAAGTGACGCCGGTGGTGGCCCCGCCTGTCGCGCCTGTCGTCATGGAAGTGCAGTCAGAGAGCGCGCCGGGCGACTTGCACGTCGAACGCTTTTCAAATGAGGAACTGACGCGCCGGCTGGCGGAGATTCAACAGGCGTTCATCGAGCTGCAGTTCCCTCTCGATGCCCCCGAGCGACAGGGCCTGTGGCGCGAGATGGCGACGCTCAACGCTGTCCTCGGGCATAGCGGCGATTCAGCGCTCGCTTGGGCCTATGCAATCTGGGATATTGCCGAGGTGCCCGCCGAGCAGGCGGAGGCGTGGCTGCGCTCGGCCCCGCCTCTCGACGCCGGGCAACTCGACGCCGACCCGCCGGAAGCCGCCACGCTACTGACGCTGGTCGCTTATCTGGTTCATGGGGCGCATGCCCAGCATCCTCCTGATGCGGCACAGCTTCGCCTCTGGCAACGTGTGCTGGAAAAGCACGAGGCCGCCCTGCCCGTCCGTCTGGCCTGGCTGGCGCACAGCGCGCTCTTCAAGCTCACCGGGGGCGATGCCCTGACCCTGGCCCGGGCACGCGACCGCATCCTGGAACGACTCTTCCAGCACGGGCTGCGCGTCGAACTCGACCTGCCCACGTTTCTGCGCTTCTCGGGCAAGATCGGGCAAGACCGCCTGGTCGCCGTCCGCGAGCACCTGCTCCGCCTGCACAAGCTCGTGCGCACCTGGCTGGGCAAGCATCCGCGCGCCCCCTTCACCCGGCACTATGCCGACCTCTGCTTCGCCTACGGACTGGCCCGCCTGGGCGCCACGGTCGACTGCGAAAAGCTGCTCCAGACTGCCGCCAAGATCAAGAACGAGGACGAGCTGCACGGCTGGCTCGTCGATGCCTACACGCAGCGCATCCGGCAAGCGCTGCGCGGCGAGCCGCGCGGGCAGCCTCTGCCCGGGCCGCTCGTCGAACGACTCGACAGCATGACGGCCCAGGGGGGCATGGCCCGCTACAAGGGGGATCGCATCCGCCGCTACTCGCGCATCCTGGAGCCGCACGAGAAGATCGATCCAATCGCGCGGCGCTACGCCGAGCACTTCTCCGAAGAGATCGATCGCGAGCTGAACGCGCTGTCCGCGCTGACCGATGGGGCCGAGCTGTGGCCCCGCCTGGGGGGGGTGCTGGAAGACAAGAAACGGGCCTATCGCCCTTATCGCGGCGTGATCCTGGCGCGTGCCCTCGAGCTGGCCCCGCGCGTGGGGGAAGAATTTGCCCGCCACGTCCTTGGCCGCGTCGTGCCCGCATTGGCCGACCTGGCTGACGCCGCCGACGTGCAAGTCCAGATCCTCGAGAAAGGCATCTTCCTGGCGGCCCACTACGATCAAGGGCCCTACCTGCTCAGCTTCGTCGAACGCTTCGAGCAGATCCTGGCGGCGGGCACCGCACAGATCCAGAAGCTGGAACCCTTGCTCGGGCAGCTCTTCCTCGGCCTGCGCAAGTTCGGCATGCGCGACCTGGTCGGGCAACTCCTCGAACGCGTCACCGGGTTAATCCTGGCGGGCCACAACCTGAAACAGCTCCGCCAGCTTCTTGCCAGGCAAGCCGGGCAAGGTCTGCTCAAACGCAGCGATGCAGGCGCTCAGCTCCTGGCCACCTGGCAAGCGCTCCTCCATGTCGCAGAGGGCTGGCTCTACTTCGGCCAGGAGGAGCAG
>JBFWSD010000583.1:0-5196 GCA_050248575.1 Gemmataceae bacterium | reverse complement strand
CGTGAGCCAAATCCCGCCGGCGAAAGCCGGGACGCCAACGTGCGCGAACCTTTCGGCCCGCTCCCCTCTCCTCCTCTCAGAAAGAGGTATAAGATCAACTGCATGGCAACTCTCGAAGAACGTATCCTGGCCGAAATCGGCAAGAAGTCATTCACCCCCATCAAACCCAAGGCCCTGTCGCGCAAGCTCGGGCTGCCCGCATCGGAGTACGGCGCGTTTCGCCGTGCGATCCGCACGCTCGTGCGTGAGGGCCGCATCGAGATGGGCCGCGCCCACACCATTCGCCCGGCGCCGCCCCATGGCACGGTCACCGGCATCTATCGCCGCACCGGCAAGGGGAGCGGCTTTGTGCGGCCCCAGCTGATCGACGGCAAGGCTGGGCCCGAAGTCCATGTCCGCGAAGGAGATGAGCTCGACGCCGCCACCGGCGACGAAGTCCTGGTCAAGGTCGTCCGCAAGCCAAGCCGGCCCGATTTGAGCCCGGTCGGCATCGTACAACGCGTGCTCGAGCGGGCCACCCGCCAGTTTGTCGGCACCTATCACGAACGCGACCGCCAGGGACTGGTTCGCGTCGACGGCACTGTCTTCAGCCACAGCATCTATGTCGGCGATCCTGGAGCGAAAGGGGCGCGGCCCGACGACAAGGTCGTCATCGAGATGATCCGCTTCCCCACCCTGGAAGACCGGGGCGAGGGTGTTATCACCGAGGTGCTGGGCCCGCGGGGCAAGCCGGGTGTCGACACGCTGTCGATCATGCGCAGCTTCGATCTGCCCGACAAGTTCCCGGACGATGTTCTCGAGGAAGCGCGGCTGATGGCGGCCGCCTTCGATGAAAACGACCTCTCCGGCCGCGAGGATCTCACGGGCGACGTCACGGTCACCATCGATCCGATCGATGCCCGCGATTTCGACGACGCCATCTCGCTGACCCAGGACGCAAAGAGCAAGCACTGGCTCCTGGGCGTCCATATTGCCGACGTGGCGTACTTCGCGCCGGTGGGCAGCGCCCTCGACCGCGAGGCGCGCAAGCGGGCCACCAGTATCTATCTGCCCCTGCGCGCCATCCCCATGTTTCCCGAGGTGATCTCGAATAGCCTGGCCAGCCTGCAGCAAGACCGGGTCCGCTACACGCGCACGGCGTTCATCGAGTTCACGGCCCAGGGGCAAATCGTCTCGACGCGCTTTGCCAACTCGGCCATCAAGGTGCGCCGCCGTTTCCATTACGACGAGGTCTCGGAAATCCTCGCCAAGGAGGGCAAACACAAGGGGCTCGACGCCGAGGTCCACGACCTGCTCTTCCGGATGCGCGACCTGGCCATGATGTTGCGCAAGCGGCGCATCAAGCGCGGTTCGCTCGAGCTGAACATGCCCGAGGCCGAACTCGAATACGACGAGCAGGGCCGCGTCACCGGCGCCCACTTCGCCAAGCACGATGTCAGCCACCAGATCATCGAGGAGTTCATGCTGGCAGCCAACGAGGCCGTGGCCCAGCAGCTCACGGATATTGGCGCAGCGTTTCTGCGCCGCTGCCATCCCGCGCCCGAACCGGACAAGCTCAAGAGCTTTGCCGACTTTGCCCGCATCCTGGGCTACAAGATCGAACGGCACACCGATCGCTTTGCATTGCAACGTGTCCTCGAGAAATCGGCCGGGCAGCCCGACGTTTACGCCGTGCATTATGCCCTGCTCCGCTCGCTCAAGCAGGCGGTGTATAGCCCGGAGGAAGAAGGGCACTACGCCCTGGCCAGCGAAAACTACTGCCACTTCACCAGCCCGATCCGCCGTTATCCCGACCTGACCGTGCATCGTTTGCTGGGCCGCTGGCTCAAGACGGGCAAGACGGGCAGCGATGTGACCGAGCTGGTGGCCCTCGGCGATCATTGCAGCAAGATGGAACGCCGCGCCGAGACCGCCGAGCGCGAGCTCATCAAGCTCAAGTTACTGACTTACCTGTCGCAGCGGATTGGCACCGAGATGGAAGTGGTCGTCACCGGCGTGGCCGATTACGGCTTCTTCGGGCAGGCCGAGAACTTGCCCGTCGAGGGCCGCGTCCACGTCAGCACCCTCACCGACGACTACTACGCTTACGACGAGAGCACGCACAGCCTGATCGGCAAACGCTACAAGCGCCGCTATCGGCTCGGCGACAAGGTCAAGGTCCAGGTGGTGCGCGTCGACCTGCAACGGCGGCAACTCGACTTCCGCGTCAGCGACAAACGCCGCTGACCCGCTCCGGGCCTGGCCTGGTGCGTTTCTCGATCTCGCGTGGCGGAATCTTCAAGTGCCGCGCAAGAGCAGCTCGTGTAGAATCTCCACAGACCCGCCCGCATCAGCCTCGAGGAGCGCCATGAGCCTGCCCATCACGCACATCGATCATGTCTCGGTCATCATCACCGACGTGGCCCGCAGCCGCCGCTTCTATCGCGATCAGCTCGGGCTGAAGGAGATGGCCAAGCCGCGCACGTTCGACTTCGTGGCCCTCTGGTTCGAACTGGGCGGGCAGCAGCTTCATCTCTTGCAGAAGGAGATGCCTGACTCGACCAGCGCGCGGCACTTTGCCATGCGCGTGAGCGACATCGCTGCGGCCCGCAAGCACGTTCAGGAACGGGACATCCCCATTCAAGAGACCACCAAGATTCCCGGCGCCGAACGCTTCTTCATCCACGATCCCGACGGCAACCGCATCGAGGTGATCCAGTGGGTGGAGCCCTACAACCCCGCCGTCAGCGGCGCGGCCAAGCTGGACGAGTGACCGTTTGATCAACGATCTTCCTTTCTTCCCGCGAGCGCGCTGAGTGCGCCGACGACTGTGCGCACCCACCCACCGCTCGCTCGCCTTGGCCCTGTGCCTTGCAGAATTTGCATGCAATTCACTGCCAGAATGGTCACTTCCGCCGCTGCAATATTCGCGTGTCTCGCTCGAACTACAAAAGTACCAACAGGTTGTCGCCAAGGTAACGAGTTGTTTTCCAGAGCCGTCAGGTGGTTAGAAATGGCCCGGTCAATCGTTTAACCTGCGACCTTTCCAAACGTTACCGAACCCGTCCTGTGCGGCGGGAGAAATAACCTGGAGGCGCTATGAAGACGCGATGGACGATGTGCCTCGGTATGGCCTTGCTGCTGGCAGCCCCCTCGGTGCAAGCCGGGCCGCAAGACAATCGCGATGCTCTTGCACTGGCCGCCAAGATCGACCAGCTCATTGCCGCCCGCTGGCAGAAAGAAGGAATCAAGCCCGCGGCCCAGGCCGACGACGCCGAGTTCATGCGCCGCGCCTACCTCGACCTGGCGGGCCGCATCCCGCGCGTCTCCGAGGCCCGTGCCTTCCTCGAAGACACCCGCTCCGACAAGCGCGAGCGCCTGGTCGAAGAGTTGCTCGAGAGCCCGCAATACGTCAATCACATGACGAACACCTTCCGGGCCTTGATGCTGCCCTCGTCCAACAACAACCGCTTCCTCGACCCGAATTTCTCCACCTGGCTGAGCCGCCAGTTCCGCGACAACGTTGGCTACGACGAGATGGTACGCGAGCTGTTGACGGCCCCGGTGGTGTTCAACGGCCGCAACCCGCGTGCCGTCAATCAGCCCGGTGCGGGTTCGGTGCTCGCCTTCTACCAGGCCAACGAGCTCAAGCCCGAGAACCTGGCCGCGACGACCTCGCGGTTGTTCCTGGGCATCAAGCTCGAGTGTGCCCAGTGCCACGATCATCCCTTCGCCAGCTACACGCGCAAGCAGTTCTGGGAACTGGCCGCGTTCTACGCCGGCATCGAATCGCGTGGGCAGAACGGCTTCTACCAGGCCACCGGCGACAAGGATAACGTCCACGAAATCAAGATCTCCGGCACCGACAAGCTCGTCCAGGCCCGCTACCTCGACGGCTCCGAGCCCAAGTTCCAGACCGACACGCCCGTCCGCGAGACGCTGGCCGGCTGGATCACCGCCAAGGAGAACCCCTACTTTGCCCGGGCCACGGCCAATCGCCTGTGGGCGCACTTCTTCGGCATCGGCATCATCGAACCGCTGGAGGAACCGAGCGACGACAATCCCCCCAGCCACCCCGAACTGCTCGATGAGATGGCCAAGCAGCTGGCTGCCCACAACTTCGATCTCAAGTTCCTCATGCGGGCCATCGTCAACAGCAAGACCTATCAGCTGTCCAGCGCGATCGACGGCGAAGCGGCCGACGAACGCGTCTTCCAGCGCATGGCCCTCAAGGGGCTGACCCCGGACCAGCTGTGCGACAGCCTCGCCCGGGCCACCGGCTTTCGCGCACGCGGCCAGCCCAACCAGCGGTTCAACGGCGTCATTCAACTGGGCACTGCCCGCGGCGAGTTCCTCAACAAGTTCGCCAGCCAGGACAAGCGCACCGAGTTCCAGACGTCGATTCTCCAGGCCCTCACGCTGATGAACGCCAAGTTCATCAACGACGCCACCGACAGCAAGAGCGTCGATCAGTCGCTGAATGAGCGGATGGCCGCGGTCTGGGACGCCCCGTTCCTGGATACGCCCGCCAAGAAGATCGAGGCGCTGTACCTGAGCACGCTGTCGCGCAAGCCGCGCTCGAATGAGCTCGACCGCCTGGTGAAGTACGTCGAGTCGGGCGGCCCCAAGAAAGATCCGAAGACGGCCCTCGGCGACGTCTTCTGGGCGATCCTCAACAGCCCCGAGTTCTTCTTCAATCATTGATCGCAAGCCAATACACGAGATAGCTCTCAACTACAAGGAGATAGACATGGCCCGTTCCTCCCTGACTCGCCGCGAATGGCTGAAACTCTCGTCTGCCGGCGTTGTGAGCTACTCGCTCTCGGGCTGGCTGCAAGCACTGGCCAACGATTCGGCCAAGGCGCCCGCACGCAAGAAGTCGGTCATCCTGCTGTGGATGAACGGCGGACCCAGCCAGACCGACACCTTCGACCTGAAGCCGGGCCACGAGAATGGCGGCCCGTTCAAGGAAATCGACACCAACGTCGCGGGCATCAAGATCAGCGAGCACCTGCCCAAGATCGCCCAGCATATGGACAAGATGGCCATCGTCCGGTCGCTGACCAGCAAGGAAGGCGATCACGGCCGGGCCACCTTCCTGATGCGCACGGGCCAGCTGCCGCAAGGGCCGATCCAGTATCCCACCATCGGCGCCCTGGTCTCCAAGGAACTGGGCAGCGACAGCTCCGAACTGCCCAACTTCGTCGCGGTGGCGCC
>JBFWSD010000582.1:0-5203 GCA_050248575.1 Gemmataceae bacterium | reverse complement strand
CGCCATAAACCAGGAACATATCGCCGCGGATGTCACCCATCAGGCTGGTACTGGTGAGGCTCATGAGCGCCACGGAACTGGCCAAGGTGAAAATGAGATAGCGGCGCAGCCCGACTTGCTGCCAGTGGTTGCCGAGCGCGTGGGCCAGCACGGTGAAGGGAACCAGCAGGATCACACAGTGGTGTTTCCAGGTGCGTTCGCTGAAGAGCAACATACCCAGGATGACGATGCTGAACTCGGCGGCCAGCAGCCAGTTTTCGCGCGTCTCGGTGGGAGTGCGGCAGCTCCAGATCACGACGATGGCAAACAGCCCCATGCAGCCCTTGAGCAGCCACGGCACCACACGGGTATCGAGTGTGATCAAGTTGTGGTAGGCGAGAGGCACGTAGCGGTCCTTGTCGTCGTAGGTCGAGAAGGACGGGCTGTGCGTGGCCAGCCGGTAGATCGTGCCCGGCAACGACTGGTTGTGATGTTCGCTATAGAAGACCACGCCGGAGACAAGAAAAGGTTCGACCATTTTCTTGGTCCAGCTGGTCAAAAGGGTGGCATTGCGAGCTGGTCCGAAGACGAGCGAGGGGACGAGCACGAAACAGAGGAGGAGGCCCGCGCAGCAGCCCGCCAGCACGCGCCAGGAGCGTTTCCAGAGGAAGTAGGGGACGAACAGGAGCGGTGTGACCTTGCAGGTGATGGCCGCGCCGAGCAGCAGCCCGGCCACAAGGTCGCGGCGGCAGCGAAAGGCGTACAGCATGGCGACCACCAGGAACAAAATCAGCAAGTTGACGTTGCCGTGCGAGAGGTCGCCCAGCAAGGGCCGGATGCTCAGCCCCAGGGCCAAAGCCTTGGCCCAGATCGGAAAGACCAGCCCGGGCGTCGCCACCAGCTGAAAGACCCAGTAGATGCTGAGTAGAGTCAGCCCCACCTTCACGTAGTACCAGAGCAAGGCACAGGCGACGGGCGGCAAGATGGTGAACGGCCGCAGCAACAGAGCCATGAACGGCGTGTTGGGATGTGTGTAACGGTCGTAGACGTTGACGCCGTGAAACAGCTCATCGATGTGCTCGCGCCAGCGGACCACGGCCGAACGCGTGTCGCGTTCATCGCAGGCCACCTTGACGGTGTACTGAATGCTGGCAATCACGAAGACGAGAAGGAGAATCGCAAGCAACAACTTGTGCCAGCCGGCTTCAGTTCTAGGCAGAAAGCGGGTCAAGGTCATGATGTGCTTCCATGCACGAGTCAAGTGTTCCGGGCGCGGCCACTGTAGCAGAGTTTGCGGGGGCGGGACAAGCACAGCTGGCCGCTGTCAAACCAGGTAATCCTTGCGGCTGATTCCAGAGATCAGTGAGATGCGCGTAATAGGTGGAGCACGAGACAGCTTTATCAGGAAATTGAGCAATCATGCTTTCTTCACGGCGTCGGCGCAGTCGATAGTAACGGCGACTGGATGCGCCAAGCCCACGATGAAGCGCACAAACTGCCAAGACCGGCACCGAGGAAGGAACCAACATGCACCCCCAATCGCGTCGCGAGGACGTGGTCGTTCGCGAACTCGCTGAAGAAACCCTCATCTATATCCCCGAAACCCACCAGGCCCACTGTTTGAACAGGTCGGCGGCCCTCGTGTGGCGGCACTGCGACGGCAAGACCTCCAGGGCGGAGCTCGCCCGCCTGCTGGCCAGTGAACTGAAGATCGAGGCCAACGTGCGCCTGGTCGATGTGGCGCTGCACGATCTCGAGGAAGCCAAGCTGTTGCTGCCCGGCACGCGGGCCACGCCGCGCTCGTTTTCGCGCCGTGACGCCTTGGCCAAGCTCGGCGCCGGGCTGGCCGCCCTGCCCGTGGTGATGTCCGTCGTCGCTCCCGAAGCCAAGGCTCAGGCTTCGCCCACCACCAGCATCACCAACATCGTCAACAACAATACCACCGTCAACGAGACTGGCCCTGGCGGCGTGGCGGTCATCAACAACAGCAACGCGGGCAACAACAACCAGAGCCCGACGGTCAACTAGCCCGGTGTGTGTCTGGTACCTTCGCTGGTACCGCGTATCCAACCCCAAGCTCAACATCCCTGAAAGGAGTCAAGCATGCACCCCCGATCCCGTCGTGACGACGTGGTCGTTCGCGAACTCGCGGACGAAACCTTGATCTATATTCCCGAAACACACCAGGCCCATTGCCTGAACAAGTCGGCGGCGCTCGTGTGGCGGCACTGCGACGGCAAGACCTCCAGGGCGGAACTCGCCCGTCTGCTGGCCGGCGAACTGAAAATCGCTGCCGACCTGCAGCTGGTCGATGTGGCTCTGCACGACCTCGAGGAAGCCAAGCTGTTGCTGCCCGGCACGCGGGCCACGCCGCGCTCGTTTTCGCGCCGTGACGCCCTGGCCAAGCTCGGCGCCGGGCTGGCCGCCCTGCCCGTGGTGATGTCCATCGTCGCTCCCGAAGCCAAGGCTCAGGCTTCGCCCACGACCGAGATCACCAATATCGTCAACAACAACAACAACATCACCGAATCTGGAGCCGGTGGCGTCCTCGTCATCAACAACAGCAACAGCGGCAATGGCAATCAGAGCCCGGAGCTCAACTAGTTCACGCGCATGCTGCGGGCGAAAGCCATCGAGACCCGGCGGCACTCTTGCCGTCGGGTTTCGCTTGCGCGAGAGCTCAATCTCCGCCTGACTGGATGGAAATGACCCGGTATTCCGGGCTTGGCTGGCGTGACTCCGGCTGGGCCAGTCGTCCCGTGATCCGAACTTGCTGACCGGAGTGATAGCGACTCATCGAACCCGTTTCGATCAGCGTGACGCTGCCGCCATAACGATCTTCTTCGTCGACGTCCGCATAACGCAACGTCCAGTGCTGGCGGGCATGGAGGAATTCGAGTCTTCCGGCAAGCCAGCTGTAGTCTTGCGCATGCCCCATGGAGTTGGCCGGCAACGGCGGGCCAACCAGCCGGGCCGCCGCCGCCCGATGCGGTGCCGCGCTGCTTGGAACTTTCTTCGTATTGGCTGGAGTCCAGTGTGGCGCGGCTAGGGGCGGCGACACACGCACAGCCTCCGTGGTTTTCACTGGCGGCAACAAGACCGTCTTCGCCGCCGGCTGGGCTGGCGCTTCAGGCTTTTCGGTGTGCGTGGCATCGACCTGGCCCGGCACGCCGCGCGCAGCAACGGCCACCGCGATCAGCAGCACCGACATCACGATCAGGAACCGGCCCATGGTGACTCTCGTGCAAGAAGCAATCCAACGCTAGCGATAACGCGGCACGTGCGCATCGATCAGCCTCGACCAGGCGTCGATACCGCCGGCCAGGCTGGCGACCTCCGCAAAGCCGGCGCTTTCCAGATAAGCGGCGGCATGCAAGCTGCGAATCCCGTGGTGACAGTAGGTCACCAGTTCCGCCCCTGCCGGGGGCTGGATCGCCGCGACTCGTGCGGGCAACTGGTCGAGCGGCACGAGCAGACTGCCCGGCAGGGCGGCTGCCTCGTGTTCCCACTCCTGCCGCACGTCCACCAGATAGACGGGCTCACCGGCATCCAGCTTTGCTTTCAGCTCATGCACCGTGATCTGCTTTGGCACGCAGCACCTCGTCAGGCAGCCCGGTTCTTCAGGTGGAAAGTGTGCGGGAACTTCTTGCCCGAGATGGTCTGGAACGCCACGCGGAACTCGGCGTCTTCGGGAACTGCATAATCCTCGGCAACTTCGAAGAAACAGGCAATGCTGAGTGCGATCGTGGTTTGCGGGGGCAGGTTCCACGGCGGCTTCTCATCGTTGAGCCAGCCAAAATCCCCCTTGATCCACTGCTTGTCGAGTTTGAGTTCGCAGTCGAAACGGATGATGGAGTTGTGCAGCACGCTGTTATTGGCCACGAGCACGCCCCCCGGGCTGACCTGGCTGAAGCACAGCCGCTTGGTCTTGCGTTCCGGATCGCCGCGGCGGGGCAAGGCACGGAAGTCCTGCATCTGGAAAACGGTCAAGCACGGGCTTTCGCGCCGTGCCCGCACCAGCCAGAAGTACGAGGTCATGAGTGCGGAGCCGACGCTCAGCGCACTCTCGACCGTGATGGATGGAAAATACCCCATACAGCCCTCCCTGACGTTCCGTTCCGGCGGGACCATGCCAGAAAGGGATTCGAGAAGCAAGCCCGTTTTGAGTTGATGACCAGCGCAGGATGGGGCCCTGGGCCGGGCAAAGTGCAGAGCACCGCCTTCTTCGTGGGGGCGTGGGCATGAGTGTACGTTTCTATTCAGCGGAGACGTTTTGTTTTGGACACTTGACACCTTTTCCAGTCGCGAAGTAAACTCATACAATTGCCCGAAGTCAAGCGGGCGTGCGAGTCCCCAGGGCCCTGCCACATCGATGCGGTGCGAGCCCGCGTCACGGGGAAGCAGGTGAACATCTCACCCCTGCCCCCGGGAGATCTTCAGCGTGAAGGCACTCATCAGCGACATTCACAGTAACCTCGAGGCCTTGCAGGCCGTCCTCAAGGATATCGAGGCACACAACATTCGCGAGATCTATTGCCTGGGGGACATCATCGGCTATGGCCCCAATCCGCGCGAATGCGTTGACCTGGTCATGAGCTGCCAGGTCGTGTTGCTTGGCAATCACGACCAGGGAGCCATGTTCGACCCCGAGGGTTTCAATCCGTCGGCCGAGCGGGCCATCTTCTGGACGCGCGCCCAGCTCGAGTTGCCCAGCGAGAAGCGGGACGCCCGCGAGCGGCGCTGGGACTTCCTGGCCGAGCGGCCCCGCACCCATCGCGAAGAGGGCTATCTGTTCGTGCACGGTTCGGCCCGCAATCCGCTCAACGAGTACGTTTTTCCTGAAGACATCTACAACCAGCGCAAGATGGAACGCATCTTCGCCTTGGTGGAACGCTATTGCTTCCAGGGGCACACGCACGTCCCGGGCATCTTCACCGAGAACTTGCAGTTCCACAGCCCGGACGAGATCGACTACGTCTACAACCTCGATGGCCGCAAGACGCTGTGCAACGTGGGCTCGGTCGGGCAGCCCCGCGACGGCGACTGGCGGGCCTGCTACGTTCATCTCGACAACGACGTGATCCGTTATCGCCGGGTCGAGTACGACATCGACACCACGGTGAAGAAGATCTACGACGTGCCCGACCTGGAGAACTTCCTGGGCGACCGCCTGCGCGATGGACGCTGAGATCCACTCGTTCACAATATCATTAGCTCGACGCGC
>JBFWSD010000581.1:0-5206 GCA_050248575.1 Gemmataceae bacterium | reverse complement strand
GGCGATGTGTTCGGGGGGCCGCGACTGTTCCGGCCCGCGCACGCTGGGCACGATGCAGTAGGTGCAAAACTTGTCGCAGCCGATCATGATGCGGACATAAGCCTGGAATGCGCTCGGCCGCATCGACGGATCGCGGAGCGGATCGTACGATTCGAAGCTGGCTTCCACTTGATGGCGCGAGGCGGCGTTCCGCTCGAGGCTGAAGGCAAGCTGCGGAGAGCCCGAGCGGCGGACTTCCTCGATCATCTCGGGAAGCTGGGCCAGCTGGCCGGTGCCGCAGACAATGTCCACGTGCGGAGCCCGCCGACGCACCAGCTCTTGATGATTCTGGGCCATGCAGCCGATCACGCCGATGACCGTTTCGGGATGCCGCTCCTTGTAGCCCCGCAAGCGGCCGAGGGCCGAGTAGATCTTCTCCTCGGCGTGCTCGCGGACGCTGCAGGTGTTGAACAGGATGACGTCGGCTTCCTTGGGCTGATAGGTAAGCTCGAAGCCCTGCCGGCGCAGGCTGCCCACGACGAGCTCGCTATCGAGCACGTTCATCTGGCAGCCCACGGTTTCGATATACAGCTTCTGCGCCATGCGTGGATTATATGCTGGACGGGCCGCCCGCCCAAGGCCAAGCAAGCCAGCGGCAGGTGCAGCTATCCCTTCTTGTTGCGCTGCCGGCGCGGCTTCGATTCCTCGAGGAGCTTGATTTGCTCGCGCAGCCTCTCGATCTCGGCGGCGAGCTGGGCAATCTCGTTCGGTCTGGGATAGGGCTTGCTGCTGCGTGCATCCATGATGCGCAGCCCGCATCCGCGTCGAGGATTACGCGAAACCCCAGCTTGCAGCCGCCCGCCCCAGGCAATCCGGCGGACAATCGATGTCATCCGGAGTAGACCATCCTTGCCACACCTCGGTCGGCTATTCGGAGCCTAGCGATGATCGAAGCAGACTTTCCAGCGGCGCATTCGATGGACTCCTCGTGGTTCGCCGTCGATCGCGACGGCCACGTGGGCTACTTCTACACCGGGGCGGACGGTGCCATGCCGCATGCCGCCTCCCCCGGGCCAAGCGCCTACGACGGCATGCTCGACATGGAAGACTTGCCCGAAGACCTGCGCGATGAGTTCGCCGCGCGCCCCGATGTGCTGGCGGAGCTGGCGCGGCTGATTCCGGCGAGCAAGCCAAAGCGCGACCTGGCCGATCCCGGCACGGCCCCCGAAGAAGCTCGCCACGGGCTGTTCGTCTATTCTTGCCATCAAGAAGGGCTGGCCGCCCCCTACACGCGCGAATGGCTGCCAGGCACGCCACTGCATATCGATCAGCTGCCCCCCGAGCTGCGCCGCGCGGTCAATGGCCTGCAATTCAAGTTCAGCTTCCTGGAAGCGCGGTCGCTTCAGCCCTTCGAGCACGGCGAGTGCAGCACCTGGGGGCCAGCCTGGCTCAGTGCCGACGGCAAGAAAATCTGCCCGGTGCCCGGCGAAGAAAAGGAATTCGCGAAGCTAGCCGAAGAACTGCGTGCCTGGTATCCGGAAGCCGTGATCGAGCTGCCGCCGCCCAAACCGAAGAAGCCGAACAAGACAAGAAAGCGCAAGCCCAACAAGTGACTGCCCATGGCCAAAAAGAGCGTGCAGGCGAAGCTGGAACAGGTCGGGGCGGATCTCCTCGACGTGGATGCCGTCCGCGCGCGGGTGGATGCTGTCCTGGCCGAGCCGCTCTTCTGGTTTCCGGTGCGGCATCATTCGCCCTCCGTGGCCCGGCATCTTGAAGCCGTGTTGCTGGCCCGCAAGCCGAAGCTCGTCTTCATCGAAGGGCCGCACGAGGCCAACGAGCTCATCAAGCACGTGGTCGACCCGAAGACGAAACCGCCCATCGCCATCTACTCCTCGTACCGCGACGACAACAACGTGCTCGGGCTGGCCGGCGTGGCCAGCCCGGCCGAGGACATTCCGCCCCGTTTTGCCGCCTGGTATCCGTTGCTGGCCTACTCGCCCGAATACGTGGCCATGCAGACCGCGAAGAAGATCGGGGCCGCCGTCGTGTTCATCGATCTGCCCCACCATGCGCTCATCAAGCCACACCAGGCCGACGCGCCGGCAGAGGACGGCGCGAAGCCGCCCGCCAGCCATCACGTGGAACAGGAGGACGACAGGCTGATCGTCGAGAGCGGTTTTTACCGCAAGCTGGCCGACGTGGCGGGCTATCGCACCTGGGACGAGGCCTGGGACAGCATGTTCGAGATGGGGGGCCATGCCGATGCCGAGGCGTTTCGCCGCGAACTGGCTACCTTCTGCTGTGCCAGCCGGGCCACTGCTGCCCCCGAGCGCGTGTCAAACGACGGCACGCTCGAGCGCGAACGCTTCATGCTGCAAACGATCCGCGCCACGCTGGCCGCGAAGAAGCTCGAGCCCGACCAGGCCATGGTGGTGTGCGGCGGCTTTCATCTCTTCCTCGACCGCAACGACCCGACGCCGCCGCCCTCGGCTCCGGCGGGCACCGTGTACACGACGGTTGTGCCCTACTCGTTCTTCCGCATCTCGGAGCTGTCGGGTTACGCCGCGGGCAACCGCGCTCCGCAGTTCTATCAGCTGGTCTACGAGTTGACGCAGGAAGACCGCGCGGGCGAGATCGTTGTCGAGCACGTGGTCCATGTCCTCAAGCAGGCACGCAAGGAGGGCGAGATCCTTTCGTCGGCCGATGCGATCGCCGCCAGCCAGCATGCCGACATGCTGGCGCGGCTGCGCGGCCGGCCTGCCCCCATTCTCGACGACATCCACGATGCCCTGGTCACCTGCTGCTGCAAGGGAGACCCCGACGATCAGGGCATCCCGCTGCGTAAAGCCATGGACGCGGCCGGGATCGGCACGAAGATCGGCCGCGTCACCGAGGCGCTGGGCAGACTGCCCCTCGTCAACGACTTCTACACCCAGCTTGGCGACCTCGAACTGGGCGAGGTGCTCGGCAAGGAAAAGCGGCTGGCCCTCGATCTCGACAAGCGCGAAGAGCGGGCGGCCCGCCGCTCGGTCTTTCTGCATCGCCTCAGGTTTCTCGAGGTGCCGCTCGGCGAGCAGACCGATGCGCCCACCGGCGACTTTGCCACCGGCAAGATCTTTCGCGAGCGCTGGGCTCTCCGCTGGAGCCCGAAGATCGAGGCGGAGCTGATCGAACGCAATCTCTATGGCGACACCGTGGAGGCGGCAGTCCTGGCCCGCCTGCACGAGGAGCTGGCCAAGGATGAAGTCCACGCCGGTCGCTCTTGCCAGCGGCTGGTGGCCGCCATCGACATGGATCTGCCCAACCTGGTCAGCGAGGTGGAAGATCGCTGCAGCAAGGCGATCGACCAGGACGGGCGTTTTGTCTCGCTGGCCCAGGCGCTCACGTCGCTGCTGGTCATCGATCGCTACGCGGTTTTTCGCAACTTGCGCCGGGATCTCTTGAGCGAGCTGATCGAACGCTGCTTCGATCGCGCCTGTTTCGCCCTGCCCGAGGCGTGCTCGGCGCCTGAAGATCAGCAGCAAGAAGTGGTGGCAGCCCTGCTGGCGCTGGCCGGGCCGGTGGTGCAGGGCGACCGGCCCGGGCTGGAACGCAGCCTGTTTGCCGAGCACGTCAAGCGAGCCGCGCAAGACAGTACGGTGCCCTTCTTGCGCGGCGCCTTCCTGGGCATGCTTGCCGAGATTCGCGAGCTGAGCACGGCAGCGCTGGCGGCGGAAGTCTCGAACCTGGCGCGGGCGCCCGTGGAATTGATGATCACGGCCGGCGACTTTCTTGATGGCGTGATGGCCGTATCGCGCACGTCGATCCTGCTCGGGGCCGATGCCTTGATCGCCGCCATCGACGAGCTCTTGCGGGCTGCGGATTGGGAATCGTTCCTGGTGATGCTGCCCCGCACGCGCGCCGCCTTCGAACGGCTGCACGAACGCCAGCGCGATTCGCTGGCGGGCAAGGTCGCCGAACGTTACGGCCTGGCCGAAGCCGCCGCGATCAGCGAGCTGAGCACCTCGGTCAGCGCCGCCGCGTGGATTGCCCGCATCGATCAGCAGGTGGCCACCATCATGGAGAAATGGCAACTTTGAGGCGCGTTGCCTCACTTCTTGAGACTCACCAGCGCGGGTTTGCCGTCGAGTTGCAGGATCAGGCACGCCAGGGCAGTGCCGTAAGGCTTGCCGAACCAGCCATCCCAGGCCCCTTCGTCAGCGCATTGTTCGGTAAGCTTGTCTGCCACCTGCGCTGACCACTTCTCGGGTTGCTTGCCCGCCTGGCGATAGGCCAGGGCGTGACCGAAGAGCTCGAAGTGATAGTGGCCCCGCGCGTAGCCGCTGAACGGGCGGCCCTTGAGATTGACGGTAATCTTCTCCACCGGCAGCTTGTCGAGATAGGCCAGCCCGTTCCGCACGGACTCGGCATCGCTTTCCCCAAAGCGCGCGAGAGCCGCCACGGCCAGCCCCGTGGCGCCATACGACGGCGATACGTAGGTCTCGTTGTTGAACATGGCCCGCTTCGGGTCGTATTGCTTGCGCAGGAAGTCGAGAGCACGTGTGCGCGTTTCTTCGGGGACGTCGATGCCGGCCTGGCGGGCGGCAAAGAGCGCGTGCAGCACCAAGCCCGACATGCACGATTCGGTGCGGCTCGATTTCGGATCGGCGGCGTAACCCCAGCCGCCATTCTTGTTCTGAGCAGCAATGATCTGCTTCACGGCGCGCTCGGCGGGCTTGAAGTAGTCGTCCTTCCAGCGTGCGGCCCCCTCGGCGAGGGCCAGCGTGGCCAGCGCGTGCGCGTACATGTGCCCGGGTTGGGCGCGGGCGGCCAGATAATCCAGCCCCTGGCGGGCGGCCCGGTCGTACTGCTCTTCTCCCCGCGCCAGGAGAGCCAGCACGCACAGGCCCGTGATGCCGGGACGAAACTGCCTGCCGAATTCGTTGGGGGCAAAGGAGCCGTCCTTTTCCTGCGCCCGCACCAGGTAATCGAGACCGCGCTCGAGGGCGGGCTTCTTCTCCTCACATCTGGCGCGTGTCGCGGCGAGCAACACGCAGCAGAACACGGCCGGGAGAGCGTATCTCATGACTGGCATCCTTCGATGGTCAGGAGCTTGCTGCGCAGGCTCCACAGGGAATCGGGAGCGTCGTTCTGTCCTTGGGCCCATACGGCCAGCGCTTCTTCTTGCTTGCCGTTCGCGAAATGGACGAGCCCGAGCCAGTAGTAGATTTCACCGCGGTGCGCACTG
>JBFWSD010000580.1:0-5206 GCA_050248575.1 Gemmataceae bacterium | reverse complement strand
CATTAACTCCTAGACCTATGGCATTACTGGTGTAACTTATAGCAATATAGTGGTAAATCTTCCAGAATCTCTCAGGAAGTGCCAGTGATCGTCGAAGAACGCCGGCAACGGGTGCTGGATTTCGTCAGCCGCAAGGGTTTTGTTTCCCTGGCGGACCTGGCCCGGGCAGTGGAAGCATCGGAATCCACCGTGCGCCGCGATCTGGACCACTGGCATCGGCAAGGCGTGTTGAAGCGAACGCACGGCGGGGCCATGTTCGTCGGTGACAGCGCCGGGCTACCTGCCCTGGAAGAGCGTTCCGACAGTCAGCTGGAAGAGAAGAGGCAGATCGCGGAGGCGACGGCGGCCCGGATTCGCGATGGCGACGCGATCCTGCTCGATGGCGGCACCACTACGCTGGAGGTGGCCCGGTTCCTGGTGGGGCGCTCCATCCAGATCGTGACCAACAGTCTGCCGATCGCGAATCTGTTTGCGGCCCACCACGAGACGGACCTCATCTTCCTGGGGGGCTACGTCTTCCCGCGCACGGGAGTGGCCCTGGGGCCCATGACCGTCCAGGCCATGGAGACGATCCACGTGCATCAGACCATCCTCTCGGTCGGCGGCATCACCGAGAAGGGTCTGTTCAACAGCAACCTGCTGCTGGTCGAATCGGAACGGCGCATGCTGCGCTGTGCCGACGAGGTCGTGGTGGTGGCCGATCACACCAAGATCGGCCGACAGGCACTTGCTTTCCTCTGCGATCTGGCCGCCGTCGACACGTTGATTGTCGACAGCCGCATCGCCCAGGCGCAGCGCGATTTTCTCAACCGAACGGAAGTCCGGCTCGTCGTTGCCGGCGAACAAGACAAGGATGGCGAAACCGATGGCTCAGCCCTGAAGTGAAATCAATGAGCACGAGCATCCTTGAGCGCACGCTGGTGGAGCGACTGGTCCGCGCGAGCCTGGCACACAAACTTGGCAACGGCCACTCGAGCAACGGGCACGCCGCCGCAGTCGATGCCGCTCCCGTCACGGCCCCCAAGCTGGTCGTGAACATCTCGGCGCGGCATTGCCATCTGACGCAGACCGATCTGGAGCGGCTGTTCGGGCTGGGCCACAAGCTGACGGTGCATCAGCCCCTCTATCAAGACGGCTTCTTCGCGGCCAAGGAAACGGTGACGATCATTGGCCCGCGGCACCGCATGATCCCGAACCTGCGCGTACTGGGCCCGTGCCGCGATCACAGCCAGGTCGAGCTGGCCTTCACCGATGCGATCTCTCTCGGGCTGGAAGTGCCGGTGCGCAAGAGCGGCGATCACCGCGATGCGCCGGGCTGCTACCTCATGGGGCCCGCCGGCATGGTCGAGTTGCCCACCGGGGTCATTCGCCACGAACGCCACGCACACATGGGCCCCAGTGACGCGGCCTATTACGGCGTCAAGGACGGCGACCGCATTCACCTGCGCGTGCAGAGCACCTGCTCCGCCGTGCTGGGAGACTTGCTGGTCCGCCTCGCCCCCGCGTCGAAGCTCGAGGTCCACATCGACACCGACGAGGGCAACGCGGTCGATCTCCCACACGCAAGCAAAGTCGAACTGTTTCGATAAATGCCGAAGGCCGAATGAAAACCATGAGGCCTGGACAATGCAGGGCAAGGTCGAAGGCGGAATTCATTGCGAAGATCGGCCTTGTGATCGAGGAAGCGGATGAAAGCGGTTTCTGGATGAAACTCATCATCGAAGGCGAATTGTTGTCAAGGGCACTGGGGAGCCCCTACAGAATGAAGCAAATGAATTGACGGCGATAATGACTGCGTCACGAAAATCGGCCCAATCGCGCAAGTAAGGATCTTGATTTGGCATTCGGCATTCGGCATTCGGCATTCTAACTTTTGACTAACCCATTCTTTTCGGAGGCATGAGCAATGGCAGGCACTCACATGGAAGCCCTTGGCATGATCGAGACCAAGGGGCTGGTGGCGCTGGTCGAGGCCAGCGACGCCATGATGAAGGCGGCGAACGTCAACCTGATCGGCTGGCAGAAGATCGGCAGCGGCCTGGTCACCGCCATGGTGCTGGGCGATGTGGCTGCCGTGAAGGCCGCGGTGGATGCGGGCGCTGCCGCCGCCGGTCGCGTCGGCGAGGTCGTCGGCATCCAGGTCATCCCGCGTCCGCACGAAGACCTGGGCACCGTGCTGCCCGTGGCCGGCAAGAAGGCCGAAGCCGCTCCCGTCGGCTGATCCGCTAACCTGTTTCCCGAAACTCACTCGTTACTCAACGCAAGGAACTTGATCCATGGCAAACAACCATCGCAACGGCAATCACGAGGCGCTCGGCCTCGTCGAGACGAAAGGGCTGATCGCCACCATCGCGGCCACCGACGCCATGTGCAAGGCAGCCAACGTGGCCCTGGCCGGCCAGGTCCAGATCGGCGGCGCCTTTGTGACCACCTTCGTTCGCGGTGACGTCGGCTCCGTGCGGGCCGCCGTCGACGCCGGCGCCCAGGCTGCCAGCCAGAACGGCGACCTCGTCAGCGCCCACGTCATCCCCCGCCCCGAAGAAGCGGTCCTCGACACCTTCTTGAAATGAGGAATCAAGAGTGTTGATTCATGAATGATGGATGGAAATCATCATTCTGCATTCATCATTCTGCAATGTTATGAAGATCCTCGTGGCGAATCTGGGCAGCACGAGCTTCAAGTATCGGCTCTTCGACATGGCCGACGAGCGCTTGTTGGCGCGCGGCGGCGTCGAACGGATCGGTGCTCCGAAGTCACGCTGCTTTGTCGAGGCTGGAGGCCAGCGCCACGAGGCCGAGCTGGAAGCTCGCGATCATGCCGTCGCCGTCCGGCTCTGCCTCGACCAGCTGGCCCAGCAGGGCTGCCTGGCCAGTCCGCAGGAGCTGGCCGCCATCGGCTTCAAGGCGGTGCACGCTCGCGCGGTCAGCGGCGTGCAACGAGTCGACGAACGCGTCTTGCAGGCCATGGAAGACTACAACGACGTGGCGCCGGCCCACAATCCGCCCTATGTGAAAGCGATGAGGCTGCTGGCCGAACAGCTGCCCGAGATCCCGCTGGTCGCCGCCTTCGAGACGCACTTTCACGACACCGTTCCCGGCGGGCAACGGCATTACGCCATTCCCGTGGAATGGATTGAACAGCACGGCATCAAGCGCTGGGGCTTCCACGGCGCCAGCCATCGTTACATCGCGGAAAGAACTCGGCAAGTGCTGCGCAAACCTGCGGCCGACAAGATCATCTCCTGCCACCTGGGCGGCTCGAGCTCGATCTGTGCGATCCGCGACGGCAAGTCGCAGGCCAACAGCCTGGGTTTCAGCCCGCAGACTGGTCTGCCCCACAATAACCGCGTGGGAGATTTCGATCCATTCGCTTTGCCCGCCCTGCTGCGCGGCACGGGCAAGACCCTGGAACAGTTGCTCGACGATTTGGCCAATCGCTCCGGGCTGCTCGGGCTGAGCGGCAAGAACGACCTGCGCGACATCGAGCAGGCCGCGGCCGCGGGCGACCTGCGGGCACGCATGGCCCTCGACGTCTTCGTGGCCGCCGTCCGCAACTACCTCGGCGCCTACCTGGTGCTCCTCAACGGTGCGGACGCCATCGTCTTCACCGGGGGTATCGGAGAGAACTCGGCCCTGATGCGCGAGGAAATCTGCAAAGACCTGGGCTGGTTCGGCATCCTGCTCGACCCGGTGCGGAATCGCGAGGCGTCGGGCGAAGCACCGATTCACGACGTCAACAGCCGCGTTGCCGTGTGGACCATGCCGACGAATGAAGAGATCGTGGTGGCCCGCCAGGCCAAGGAGCTGTTGGCTGCAACCTCGGGGCCTCGTGCATAGGAAGTTGCCATGTTTATCGCGAAAGTGACAGGCAGCGTGGTCGCGACGCAAAAACTGGGCACGCTCACGGGCCACAAGCTGCTCACGGTAGAGCCGCTGCGCGTGGATCCCAGCGATCGGGAACGGTTGATCGGGCTGGGCCGCACCTTCGTGTGTGTCGACACCGTGGGGGCCGGCCAGGGAGAAATGGTGCTGATCGTGCAGGGCTCGAGTGCCCGGCTGACGCCCGAGACCGAGAAGTTGCCCATCGACGCGGCCATCATTGGCATCATTGACAAGGTCAACGTGGAGAGCAAGACGATCTTCTCCGCACAGGCGTAACAAACAGTTGAGGAATCAACATGCAAGTCACTGAAGATATCGTCCGCAGCGTGGTGCAAGACGTCTTGAAGCACATGGGCAATGGCCGCCTGCCGAAGAACGGCGCGAGCAACGGCGCGGCCAGCAAAGGGCGGCACGGCATTTTCACGAACGTGGATGAGGCCGTGGCCGCCGCCACAGCGGCGCAGCGCGTCTTCGAACAGCGCGGCCTCGACGACCGCAAGAAAGCCGTCCACTGCATCCGCAAGATCTGCATCGAGCAAGCCGAGCCCCTGGGCCGCGAAGAAATGAACGAGACCAAGATCGGCCGACTCGATCACAAGATCGAGAAGCTGCGCGGCGCCGGCGAACGCACCCCCGGCGTGGAGTTCCTCCGCACCGAGGCCTTCTCTGGCGAGAACGGCATCGCCCTCAACGAGTACGCTCCTTTTGGCGTGATCGGGGCCATCACGCCGGTCACGCATTCGTTGCCCACGCTGGCGTGCAACGGTATCAGCATGCTGTCGGCGGGCAACGCGGTCGTCTTCAATCCGCATCCCAGCGGTGCGAAGGTCGCCGTGCATGGCACGCGGCTCTTCAACCAGGCCATCGAGGCGGCCATCGGCATCGACAACCTGCTCACCATCATCGCCGAGCCGACCCTGGAATCGGCACAAGCCATCTTCGACCATCGCGACGTGCGTCTCCTGTGCGTGACGGGCGGCCCGGCGGTTGGCCGCGCCGCGCTGCGTAGTCCCAAGCGGGCCATCGTGGCCGGCCCGGGCAATCCGCCCGTGGTGGTAGACGCCACCGCCGACCTTGACAACGCGGCCCGCTCGATCATCAAGGGTGCGGCCTACGACAACAACTTGCTCTGCATCGGCGAGAAGGAAGTCTTCGCCGTCGCCGAGATCTTCGATGAGTTGCTGGCGGCCCTGGCGCGGCACGGCGGTTTCCGGCTCGATGGCCCGCAGATCGCGAAGCTGACTGCGGCCGCCTTCGTGAATCACGAGGGCAAGCTTGTGGTCAACAAGGACCTGATCGGCGCCGATGCCACCGTGCTGGCCGA
>JBFWSD010000579.1:0-5210 GCA_050248575.1 Gemmataceae bacterium | reverse complement strand
GACGTTTGCGCACTTTTTCAGTTCAACGTGGCGGCCAATGACCTAACTCTTGAGTTGGCAGTGGCCAGTGGCGATGGGGCAACGGGCTTCATTGCGCAAATGAAGTGTGGAACCTGCTACAGAAGCCGTGATGGGAAGCGTGCAAAACAAAAAAACCTCGCTGAAAGCCATAAGACTAACAGCGAGGCCGGAACAGAGAAGAGGCCAGGTCGGATATTCTCCGACCCCTCAAGTCTCACAAGTTCCCCATTTCCTGTCAAGCACATTCGCCCAGAGTCTTCCGCCCACAACATCGCCAGGGATAATCTCCTTGCATCTTGGGGCCAGCGCTTTTACAATGTCGCCGTCCCGCCAGAAGTCCGATTCCATGCACAACCGAAGGATCCATCGATGATTCGCATTCGACGACGCGGACTGCTTGCCTGCACGCTCGGGCTGCTCGTGCTCGCCAACCTCGGCCTGGCCCAGCAGAAATGGAAAGGGCTGTGGACCGACCCCGGCGACAAGTCTCTGCCCGTGGAGTTCAAGATCCAGGGCGAGTACGTCGGCGCGATCAAGGGCGGCGACAAGCTCGGCTGCCAGGTCATCTGCCTGGGACCCGGCTCCTTCCAGGCGGTTTGCTATCCGGGCGGACTGCCCGGCGCGGGCTGGGACGGCAAGAACAAGATCCTCATGCAGGGCAAGCTCGAAGGAGAGAAGGCTGTGTACAGCCCCGCTGACGGCAAACGCCGCTACCTGGGCCAGAAACCCGAGGAGTTCTCGGCCACCAGCAAGTTTCCGCCCGACGGCCAGAAGGCCTACACCGGCACCATCGCCGGCGACACGCTGACCGGCAAGACCGACGACGGCAAGCCCTTCGAGCTCAAACGCACGATCCGCAAGAGCACGACCCTGGGCATGAAGCCGCCACAAGGAGCCCTCGTCCTCTTCGACGGGACCGATACGAAGGAGTGGAAGGGCGGCCGGCTCGACAAGGAAACCGGGCTGCTCAACACCGACGGCAAGGACATCACCACCGCCAAGAAATTCAGCAACTACACGATGCACGTGGAGTTCATGCTGCCCTTCAAGCCGGAAGCGCGCGGGCAGGGGCGGGGCAACTCCGGCTTCTACCAGATCGATCTCTACGAGGTGCAGATCCTCGATTCGTTCGGCCTCGACGGCAAGAACAACGAGTGTGGCGGCGTTTACAGCCAGAAGGATCCCCTCCTCAACATGTGCTTGCCGCCCCTGCAATGGCAGACCTATGACGTCGACTTCACCAACGCCGTGGTGGAAGGGGACAAGAAGGTGAAGCCCGCCGTGATGACCGTGAAGCTCAACGGCGTGGTCATCCACGACAAGTACGAGCTGAAGGGCAAGACCGGCGGCTCGCGCAGCGAGCCCGAGGGCACCCCCGGCGTCATGAAACTGCAAGGCCATGGCAACCCGCTCCAGTTCCGCAACGTGTGGATCGAGGAAAAGAAGTAGCTTTCAGCGATCAGCTTTCGCGGCGAAGTAGCTTTCAGCGATCAGCTTTCAGCGATCAGCTCCGGTCCCACCCAGGGCGTGGGTGGGACTTTGCTGACAGAGGAGTGCATCGTTCATGGAAGATCGTTGAGCCTGATCGCGACCAGGCGCTGTCTGCACACACAGTTCGGTCGACAGGAACGATCACCGTGAGGCTTCCATGCGAATCGTGATGGTTGCCTGTCTACTCTTGCTCGGGGGCAGCGGCTATCTCTTCTATCTGTATGGCGAGCAGAGCGTGCGTGTCGCGGCCGCCCACGCGTCCATCGAGATCTTCGAACGACTCAAGGACGAGGCCTGCACGGAACCGCCGGGGAAGGCCGTTGACAAGCTCGTGTACATCCGCAACTACTATCCTTCCGGGTCGCGACAGCGTGCGGGTTCCCGTCTCGATGAGATCGTCGAGCACGCACGCAGACATGCGCTGCGTGACATCATCCTTCATCTCCAGAAGATCGCACCGCGTGATCTCGGCGATGACCCCGAAGTGTGGATTCGTGAATACTCGAAAAGTAAGCCAGCAGACTGAACGATTCGCCAGGGACAACGAGGGCTCACGGGCTACGGACTGAATGACACTTATACTTTTCCCGTGGCAAACCCAATCCTGATAGGCGCACTCCCGTCGTGTGGTAGGATTCACTCGTCGGTTCCGCCCGGCCGATCCAGCCTCGCTGTCATGCCCCGCATGCCAACCAGGAGTCCTGCCGTGAAATATCTGCTCTCGCTTATGTCCGTCGTGGCGGTGGTTGTTTTGCCTGCCCGCGCCGAGCCGCCGTTGCGCGACTTCATCGACCAGCAAGTGAAGGCCGTCTGGGATCATGAAAAGCTCACGCCCGCCCCGCTGGCGAGCGACGCCGAGTTCATGCGTCGTGCCTATCTCGACATCATCGGCATCATTCCTTCTTACGAGGAAGCGAAGGCTTTTCTCGACGACAAGGATGCAAACAAGCGGGCCAAGCTGATCGACAAGCTGCTCGAGCATCCGCGCTACGCGGTACACCAGGCGGACGTGTGGGACCTCGTCCTGTTCACGCGCAATCCGCCGGGCTACGAGACGCACAATCGGCCCAGCTTCCAGCGCTGGCTCGAAGAGCAGTTCGCCAAGAACGTTGCCTACGACAAGTGGGTGGGCGACATCCTGAAGGCGGAAGGTTCGACGGTGGAGAACGGTCCGCCCTGGTTCCTGGCTCAGTACGATCGCAAGCCGGAAGACGCCGCCGAGAAGATCACGCAGACCTTCCTGGGTGTGCAGCTCCAGTGTGCCCGCTGCCACGATCATCCTTTCGAGGAATGGAAGCAGGTTGACTTCTACGGGATGGCCGCCTTCCTGGCCCGCACCCAGGTGGTGCAGATGGGCAAGAAGGACAACGAGCTGAAGGCGATGATCGGCGAGCGCAACACGGGCGAGGTGCTGTTCACCGGCCCGGCCTCGCAGCAGACGCCGGGCAAGAAGGGGGAACCGATCAAGCCGAAGTTCCTGCAGGGCAAGCCGCTCGAGGAACCGCCGCTGCCCAAGAACGTGAAAGACGAGCGCAACCTGCCCTCGGGCAAGGCGCCGCCGAAGCCCTTCTTCTCGCGCAAGGACAAGCTGGCCGAGTGGGTGACCGCCAAGGACAACCCGTACTTTGCCCGCGCGGTGGCCAACCGCATCTGGGGCCAGTACATGGGCCGCGGCCTCGTCCATCCCGTCGACAACATGAGCCCGAACAATCCGTCGTCGCATCCCAAGCTGCTCGAGGCCTGCGCGAAGGAAATGGCTGCGCACAACTACGACCTGAAGTGGTACATCCGCGAGCTATGCAACTCGAAGACGTATCAGCTGGCGTCGACGGGCAGCGTGGAAGACGAGAAGCCGCGCTGGTTCGAGCGGGGCCGCGTCCGCCCGCTCTCCGCCGAAGAGCTGGTTGAGTCGTGGCGCGTCGCCACCGGCTATGACATCGTCGCCAACAAGCCGGGCGGCAAGAACCAGCCCAAGGGCCGCTTCCACGGCCTCACCTGGGATTACATGGTTCGCTTCTTCGGCAAGCCCGCCAACGGCACCGGCGACTTCCAGGGCGGGCTGGGCGAACACCTCTTCCTCAACAACGGCCAGGTCTATCAACTGATCGCCACCGACAAGGGCAGCCTCTACGACACGTTCCTCACCGACAAGGCGCCTCTCGAAGAACGCGTTGACAGGCTCTATCTGTCGATGCTGTCTCGGCCCGCCACGGCCGCCGAGAAAAAGAAGTTCGCCGCTTACATCGGCGCCAACGACGAGGCCAAGGACCGCCTCAAAGAAGCGATCTGGGTCCTCATGACTTGTAGTGAATTCCGGTTCAACCACTGACGCGCAATTTCAGCTTGCAGACTTGCGATTGCCGATTGTCAATCTGCAAGCTGCAAGACGGGAGACGGGAATGATGACCATGGACCATCTGTCACGGCGTGCCTTCCTGAAGGGTGCCCTGGCCACCAGCGGCGGGGTGTTCATGAACTGGGGCGGGCTGACCAGCACGTCCGCCTTTGCCGCCGAGGCCAAGAAAGAACACAAGAGCTGCATCATGATCTGGCTCAACGGCGGGGCCAGCCAGTTCGAGACCTTCGACATGAAGGTGGGCAGGCCCACCGGCGGCCCGTTCCGGCCCATCCAGACCAACCTGACCGGCGTGCAGATCTGCGAGTTGATGCCGAAGATGGCTCAGAAGATGGACAAGATCGCCGTCATCCGTTCCATGCGCACGTCCGAGATCGATCACCCGGGCGGCATCCACCTGATGCACACGGGCTACGCCCCGTCGGCCAACGTCCGCTATCCCGAGATCGGCGCCATCTGCGCCAAGTACCTGGGGCAAGATAAGCCCGACCTGCCCAACTTCATCAAGATCTCGTCGAACGGCAACGCGGGGGCCGGCTTCCTGGGGCCGAACTATCAGCCCTTCGGATTGAATCACGACGGCGACCTGCCCCCCTTCTCGGTTTCGCGGCTCGATCCCAAGGTGGAAGAGCGGCGTAACGAGCTGCGCCAGTTCGTGGAAGAATCGTTCACGAAGGAGCGCAAGGTGGAAGTGGCCCGCATGCATCACGAGGCCTACGAGAGTGTGCGCCGGCTGCAACGTGCCCTCAAGGTCTTCGAAATCGACGCCGAGTGGGAGAAGAACCGCGAGCTTTACGGCGACAGCAAGATCGGCAAGCGCTGCATGCTGGCCCGGCGGCTGGTGGAATCGGGCGTCTCCTTCGTGGAAGTCGGCCAGTCGGGCTACGACACGCACGCCGACAACTTCACGGGCCACAAGGGGCTGGTGCCCCCCATGGAACACGCCTGGGCCGGGTTGCTCACCGATCTCGAACAGCGCGGGCTGCTCAAGAACACCGTGGTGGTGTGGATGGGCGAGATCGGCCGCACGCCCAACATCAACAACCGGTCGGGCCGCGATCATTATGTGCGGGCCTGGAGTGCGGCCCTCGCCGGCGCCCGCATCAAGCCCGGCATCGTCTACGGCGAGACCGACCAGGATGGCCGCGACGTGAAGACCAACCCGGTCACCGAAGGGGACTTCTTCGCCACCATCTACAAGTCGCTCGGCATCAACCCGAACAAGGAGAACTACCAGGGGGTGCGGCCCATCCCGCTGGCCCCGTTCGGGTCGAAGGTGGTGGACGCATTGCTCGTGTGACGAGAATTGCAGGTTGAAATCTGCAATCTGAAATGTTCTGCG
>JBFWSD010000578.1:0-5211 GCA_050248575.1 Gemmataceae bacterium | reverse complement strand
CGCCGATCTCCTCCAAGAAGCGGTGTGCGGCTTGATGCAGGCCATTGATCGCTTCGATGTCAGCCACGGCACGCGGCTGGCCACTTACGCCACGTGGTGGATTCGCCAGACATTGCAGATCGCGGTGGCCCGTCAGAGTCATCTGGTCAGCCTGTCGCCGCATCACCTGCAAGAGCTCGGGCTGCTCCAGCAAGAATCCGAAGCGCTGGCTCACGGCGGCAAGCACTTGCCCAGCCCGCAGGAACTGGCCTCCCGCACGGGCTCGAGCCTCGAGCACCTCACTCACCTGCAGACCGCCACCCGCGCCCCGGTTTCCTTGAATGCCGTCCTCGACGACGACAGCGATTTCAAGCTCACCGAGGCCATGCCCGATAACGACAGCTCGGTCCAGCGCCAGAATTCTGAACGGCTGGAGGCGATCGCCTTCCTGATGGAGAACCTCCGCCCGCGCGAACGCAAGGTGCTCGACCTGCGCTTCGGCCTCACGGGCAACGGCACCCACAGCCTGCGTCAGATCGGCCACCTGCTCCGCATCAGCAAAGAGCGTGTGCGCCAGATCCAGAACCGGGCTCTCGAGAAGCTGCGCGCCTCGGCCGAACGCGTCGGCTGGGAGCCCAACCTGCTCCTCGGGCAGTGATCACCTGAGAGAAACAGGAACCGCCCGCGGTGCAGACCGCGGGCGGTTTTTTTTGCGCCAAATCTTGATCTTCCCCCTTGATCCTCACGCAACGTCAGGTCGTATCATTCGGGCATGGCACACGAGAGCGAGCCTCTGAAGATCGGTGAGCTGGCCCGGCGCACCGGGCTGACAGTGCGGACGCTGCACCACTATGACGAGATCGGCCTGCTCAGGCCGTCGCTGCACACCGAGTCGGGCCATCGCCTCTACACGGCCGCTGACATTGCCCGCTTGCAGCAGATCCTGTCGCTCAAGCAGCTCGGCTTCGCGCTCGAGGACATCCGCGCCTGCCTGGAGCGGACCGACTTCTCGCCGCGCGCGACGATCCGGCTGCACGCGGCCCGCTTGCGCGAGCAGCTCGAGCTGCAGAACAAGCTGGTGCAGCGACTCGACGACCTGGCGGGCTGGCTCGACCACGTGGCCGCGGCGGGAGAGGTACCCGCCGATCGCTTCCTGGAAATCATCGAGGTGATGCAGATGATCGAGAGCTATTACACCAAGGAACAGCTCGAGCAGCTCAAGCAACGCCGTGAGGAAATCGGCGACGAGGCCATCCGCGCCGCCGAGCAAGAATGGCCCCAGCTCATCGCCGCCATGCAAGCCGAGATGGAGGCCAATACCGATCCAGCGGACCCGAAGGTACAGGCGCTGGCGAAGCGCTGGCGCGAGCTGGTCAACGCCTTCACAGGCGGCGATCCCGGCATTCGCGGTTCGCTCGGCAAGCTCTGGAAAGAGCAGGGCCCCAACCTGGCCCAGCAGTTCCAGATGCCCTTCGACATGAAGCTGTTCGAGTATGTGAACAAGGCCCACGCCGCGGCAGGCGAATCGTGCTGAGTCGGCGCTTCGCTTGACGCAACCGACGCTGGATTCGACAATGAAGGGACACCTCAGGGTGTCCCTTTACTGTTTTTAGCAGCCAGCTCATGAATCCCGACATTGTCGTCGATATTGGCAATAGCCTGGTCAAGTGGGGCCGCTGCGCCGAGCACGAGGTCGTCGAACGCGTGTCGTTGCCCGCCGACGCTCCCGAAGCGTGGCAGAAACAACTCGACGCCTGGAAGCTGGCCGGCCCGCTCAGCTGGGCCGTGGCCAGCGTCGTGCCCGCGCACCGCGAGTTCCTGGTCAAGTGGCTGCGCAATCGCGGACACAGCTGTTTGGTCATTGAACGGGCCGCGCAGCTACCTCTCACGGTCGGAGTCAACGAGCCCGACAAGGTCGGCATCGACCGATTGCTCAATGCCGTGGCTGCCAAACGGTGGCGTTCGGGAGAGGACGTGGCCATCATCGTCGACGCCGGCTCGGCGGTCACGGTCGATTGTGTCGACGACAAGGGGCGTTTCTGCGGTGGCGCCATCTTTCCCGGCCTGCGCCTGATGGCCGAGTGTCTGCATGAACATACGGCGCTGCTGCCGCTGGTTCGCGTCGACGACGACAACATCGAAGTGCCGGGCCGCGACACGATCAAGGCCATGGAAACTGGCATCCTGTATGCCGTGGCCGGGGGAATCGCTGCCCTGGTACACGAGTTCGTCGTGCGGGGCACTCCTTCGCTCGATGCCATGCGCAATGTCGACACCTTCGTGACCGGGGGAGATGCGCCGCTCCTGGTGCCCACGTTGAAGCGTCTGCTTTTGCCCATCCAGGCCCATCGTCTCATCCCGTCTTTCTTCATGACGCTGGAAGGCATTCGCATGGCCGCGGAGGCCTTGCCGTGAGCGACACGCGGGCCGCCTGCCTGACCGCGCCCGGCCGCGGCGCGATCGCCACACTCGCCGTGCGCGGGCCGCAAGCATGGCTCACCGTGCGTGCTCTCTTCCACAGCAAGGCGAACTTGCCCGACGACCCACATGTGGGCCAATTCTATCTGGGCCGCTTCGGCACTACTCTTGCCGATGAAGTTGTGCTCGCTGTCCGCCAGCGTGAACCGGTGCCCTGGATCGAGATCCACTGTCATGGCGGGCCGGAGATTACGCGCCTGCTCTTGGAGTCGCTGACGGAGCAGGGTGTCGCGGTGGTGAACTCGACAGATTTCGAGCGAGCCAGCCTCGGCCCGCTGCAGGCGCTGGCCCGGGAAGAACTGGCCCGGGCCGCTACCACGCGTGTCGCCGCCATCTTGCTCGATCAGTATCACGGCGCCTTCGAGCATGCCCTTCGGGCCATTCTCGAGGCACTGGAGCAGGGAGACACACCGCGCGGGCAGGCCGGGCTGGCCGAACTGGCCCGCTTCGCATCGTTGGGTCGGCACCTCACCGAACCGTGGCGCGTGGCCGTGCTGGGCCCGCCCAACGTGGGCAAGAGCAGCCTCATCAATGCCCTGGCTGGCTATCAGCGTAGTGTGGTCTCGGAAGTGCCGGGCACCACGCGCGATGTGGTCACCACCCGGCTCGCCGTCGCGGGTTGGCCCATCGAACTGAGCGATACGGCGGGCCTGCGTGATGAGGCAGGGGGCCTTGAAGCTCAAGGAATCGAGCGTGCCCGCGCCGAAGCCGCGCGGGCCGACCTGCGTCTCTACCTCGTGGATGGCTCGGAGGCTTTCCCCGCCAGCTTGCCCGCCGCCGGTCCGCCGGTGCACATCATCCTCAACAAGATCGACATCGCCGCTCCAGTAACTGGCGGGCAGCCCGCTTTCGCGCACGCAGTATCGGCCCGAACAGGGCAGGGGATTGCTCAGCTGTGCGACTTGCTGGGCAACTGGCTTGTCCCCGAGGCGCCGCCTGCGGGGGCACCGATTCCGTTCACTCCCGCACTGGTTGATGCCATCCAAGCGTGTGCCTTGGGCCCGCCGGACGACCAGATCGCTTGCCTGCACGCGGTGCTCAGCGGGGCCGGCGCGAGTCAAGGAGCGAAGCCGATGCTGTAGCCCTTGAGGGGATGTTCCCAGAGCAACTTCCCCGTCTTCGTGGTCGCCTTCAAGGACCGCTTGTGTACCTGGAGCGGGCCACGGCCCTGGTCGCCAATCGTGTCCTCGATCTTGAAGTGAATGTCACCGAGCGCGAAACCGATCATGTCCGGCTTGCCATTGATGTCGGCGGGAGGCTTTTTTTCCTCGCGTGTGATCTTGCCCGTCTTCAGGTCGATGCGAAAGAGGCTAGCGGCGTCTATCGTCTTGTCCGGTTGCGGTTCGCGGAAGCCGCCCGTCGTGGTGGTCCGGGCTTGCCAGTCGATTCTCAATTCGTTGTCCACAACCGATTCGCTGACCCGCAAGAGGTGGGTCGTTTGCACGACGGGGCGAGCGCCCCCGATCACCTTGCTGTCGAACCAGGGATAACTGCCGGCGGGGAATGCAAGGGGCTCGGACTTGAGCAGCAGCTTGCCCTCAGCCTGGCAATCGAGCAGGGCGATGGCAAACTCGTTCTCTTTGCCTTCGGGTCGCGTGCGGGCAACCAGCTTGTTGCCGACGGCTGCCATGGGCCAGTAGGTCGGCCCCTTGGGGGTGCGCCACAGGAGCTTGCCTGTGGCCGGTTCCAGGGCGTCGATCCCGGAGTCGACATTCATGACATAGATCACCTTGGCGTCCTGGTCGGCGATACCGCCGGAGAAGGAGAGCACTTTGTGGTTGCCCGTGTTGTTCGAATCGGCGGGCAAGGGCGCGGCTGCCGCATCGTTCGACGAGCGCTGCGACCAGACGCCGACGCCGACGAGTAGCCCGATGCAGGCCAGGACGACCGCGATGGTTTGCATTTTCTTCATCCACATGGTGCGTAATACTCCTTCCGCGAGCGCGGCCACCGGGCTGGAGACACCAGGGTGGCCCGCCGCAAACTGGATAGCCGTTCGAATCGTGTTTGTGTGCAGTGCCGGCGGCACACTGGCCGACGCGTTCGCCGGAATCAACAAGGGCAACGTGCCCGCCGACAGGGCCAGGCCGCGTCGTACCAGCCGCTTGCGGAGCATGTCGCGGCCGCGGGCAAGCCGTCCCTGCACGCTCCCCTTGGGCCAGCCGAGTTGCCGGGCCGCCTCCTCATTGGTCAAGCCTTGCAGGTAGCAGAGGACAAGCGGAGCCCGGTATTTCTCGGGCAGCCCTTCCAGGGCGGCGTCGATGTGCTCACGCAGTTCGTGATCCGGCAGGGCAGGGGACTGCGTTTCACGGTGCATGGCGGCCGCCTGTTGTTCGTGTTGACGCCGCACCTGGGCGCGTGCCCGGACTTTGCGTGCGATGCGGCTGGCGACCACATGCAGCCAGCCCGCCAGCGAATCGTGCCAGGAAGTGCGCGGCGCTTGCCGGGCGAGGGCACAGAAGGTCGCCTGGAACGCATCGTCCGCATCGGAAGTGCTGCCCAAGATGCGCCGACAAATGGCCAGGATCATGGGCCCGTGCCGTTCCACCAGTTCAGTGAACGCAGCCTCGTCGCGCGTAAGGCTAAAGCGTTCGAGCAAGACGCGATCGCAGGGCGCTGCGCCCACCGCGGGCTCGACGAGCCCGCGGATTTGCCGCAACAGTGCATGCAACGACGCCTGAGCCATGCGCTCTCCCTGGAAACGAGACTTACAACATCATCATGTCTCTGGAAGGCCGGGTGATTACACTTTTT
>JBFWSD010000577.1:0-5212 GCA_050248575.1 Gemmataceae bacterium | reverse complement strand
CAGAGGTTGCCATCGAGAAGAACATCCCCGCCGCGCGCGTAACTTCCCAGGCGCCGCCATAGATCGCGCGACAGACCGCCACACAGATGCCACGGCGACTGGGGATCGGACAGGAACGCCACCTGCCAGCCGGCGCGCGCGAAGCCGCGTGCCAGGTGGTGGCTGCCCACCTGGAAGGGCGAGTTCCAGTAGTTGGAGCAAGCCATCAGGATGCGTTTTCGCACCATGCAAGCCTCGGCGAACGTCAAGCTGCTTGCGACAGTCGGCCCGTCTGGAAGAAGCCGGCGATGCAATCGACGACGCGCTGCAACTGCGTGTTGCTGAGTTCGGGATAGATGGGCAGGGCCAAGGTCTCGGCAGCGGCCCGCTCGCTGGCAGGGAAGTCGCCCGCCTGGTACTTCAGATTGCGGAAACATTCCTGCAGGTGCATGGGCAGCGGATAGTAGATCTCGGTGCCGATCTTGTTTTGCTTGAGGTGGCGCACCAGGCCGTCGCGGTCGGCCACACGGATGCAGTATTGATTGAAGATGTGCCGGTTCTGCACGCGCGGCGGCGTCTGCACCTTGGTGCCGCGCAGCCCGGCGCGGGTCAGGGCCTGATCGTAGTAAGCGGCATTCTGCTGCCGCCGCAACGTCCACGCATCGAGATACTGCAGCTTGACCTTGAGGATGCCGGCCTGGATGGTGTCGAGGCGGAAGTTGCCGCCGACGATCTTGTGGAAATACTTGGGCTGGGCGCCGTGCGTGCGCAGGCAGCGGATGCGTTCGGCCAGGGCCTCGTCATTGGTGACGACCGCGCCGCCGTCGCCGAAGGCGCCCAGGTTCTTCGACGGGAAGAACGAGAAGCAGCCGCAGGTGCCCAGCGCGCCGGCGCGGCGGCCGCGATACTCGGCGCCAATGGCCTGGGCCGCATCTTCCACGACGGGCAGGCGGTGCTTCCGCGCGACGTCGAGGATCGGATCCATGTCGGCACATTGCCCGTAGAGGTGCACGGGCAGGATCGCCTTGGTCTTCGTGGTGATCAGCGGCTCGATCTGCGCCGGATCGATGTTGAACGTGGCCGGGTCAATGTCGGCGAACACGGGCCGCGCCCCCAGCCGGGCGATCGCGCCCGCGGTGGCGAAGAACGTGAACGGCGTGGTGATCACTTCATCTCCCGCGCCCACGTCGAGAGCCATGAGCGCCACCAGCAAGGCGTCGGTGCCCGACGACACCGCGATGCAGTGCTTCGTCTGGCTGTAGGCCGCCACCTCTTGCTCCAGCTCGCCCACCTCGGGGCCGTTGATGAAGTGATGCCCATCCACCACCTTGCGGATGGCCTCGTCGACTTCATCCTTGATGGTCTCGTACTGCGCCTTGAGATCGAGCAAGGGGACAGGCTGATTGACGTCGCTCATGTTCGCACCCGGACCGGTGGGCGGCTGCCGCCGGTCAGTAAAGGTCTCGCTCCTTGCCCGCCTGCCGCCGTGGGCGGGACCAGACTGTTTCAAGCCGACAGGCCCAGAGGCTGCTTCGCGCCGGGCAAACGCATCACGGCGCCGCCCGCTTCCAGCGAACGTTGCCCCAGTTCCAGCACCGACACCACGGCCTGGCCGGACTGGCCGTCGGAGACGGGCCGCTTGCCCGTCTGGATGCACTCGATGAAGTGCTTCGCTTCTTGCTTCAACGGCTCGACCTTGTCGAGCATGGGCACGGCGATGTCGCCTTGGCGCATGCTGATCTTCGGCATGGTGCCGGCCACGGCCCGCTCGACGTCGATGCTCTTGTCGAAGACCATCAGCTTGAGCTCGGGCTGCCCGTCGTCGAAGATCACCATGCGCTTCGAACCGATGACCACGAGCCGGCGTGCCTTGGTGGGGTCGAGCCAGCTCACGTGCACGTGGGCCAGCTTGCCCTCGGGATACTGGATGGTGCCAAAGACCACGTCCTCGATGCCGGGCTGCAAGACACATTGCCCGCGGCACTGCACCGATTCCGGATTGGCCCCGAACAGCCGGCAGGCCACCGAGATGTCGTGCGGCGCCAGCGACCACCAGGCATTCTCATCGGTGCGGACGGTGCCCAGGTTGAGCCGCTGCGAGTACAGGTATTTCACTTCGCCGAGTTCGCCCGCGTCGATCAGGCGGCGGATGGCCAGCGTGGCCGGATGGTATTCGAGGAGATGGCCGACCATGAGAACGCGGCCCGTCTGCGCCGCCACGCGATTCAGCTCGACGGCGTCGTGCGTGGACAGGGTCATGGGCTTCTCGACCATGACGTGCTTGCCCGCTTGCAGGGCGCGCTTGGCCACGTCAAAGTGCGTCGGGGCGATCGAGGCGATCACCACGCCCTGCACGTCTTTATCGTTGAACAGATCTTCCAGCTTGGTGGTAGTGCGGACGTGCGGAAACTGGCGCTGGACCTTTTCCAGGCTGGCCGGGCTGACATCGCAAACCCAGCGCAGTTCCACGTCGGGCAGACCGGCCAGTGTGCGAATCCAGTTGCTGCCCCAGTTGCCCGCGCCGATCATGCCAACGGTGGTCATGCGTCAATCTCCTGTCGAGCTGGAAGTCAGGAAGGCGGAAATCAGCCGGCCTTGGGCAAAGGGGCCGCTTCGTCGAGATCGAGGCAGCGCAGCTTGCCCGTGGCGTCTTCGCGATAGCGGAAGCCGCTTTCGGGGCAAACCAGGTTGCCGTCGGCATCGCGTTTTTGCAGGCGATGGCCATGCCGGCTCATCCAGCCCACCTGGCGGGCGGGCACGCCCATCATCAGGGCGTATTCCGGCACGTCCTTGGTCACCACGGCGCCTGCGGCAACGAAGGCATAGCGGCCCAACGTCGAGCCGCACACGATCGTCGCATTCGCGCCGATGGTGGCCCCCTTGCCGATCACCGTCTTCTCGTACAGATGGTGGCGCACGATCTGGCTGCGCGGATTGGAGACATTCGTGAACACGCACGACGGCCCCAGGAAGACATCGTCCTCGACGATGCAGCCCGCGTAGATGGAGACGTTGTTCTGGATCTTGACGTTGTCGCCGATGACGACGCCGCCGGCCACGTGCACGTTCTGGCCCAGGATGCAGCGCTTGCCGATCCTGGCGCTGGGCAGCACGTGAGAAAAATGCCAGATCTTGGTGCCTTCGCCGATCTCACAGGGCTCGTCCACGAAGGCAGACGAGTGCACAAAGTACTTCGCGTCCATGGGACTCACCTCGATGACCGGGGATGGATCAGAGCAGCGTGATGTTGCCGCGGGCGGCGACCTTCTTGGCCGCGTTGCGCGTGTCGAGCACGTGCTTGGCCCGCGCCGCGACCCAGCTGTAGTCCACGTTGCTGTGATCGGTGGCGATCAACACCAGGTCGACCTCGGCCATCAGCTCTTCGGTCAGGGCCACACTGTCCATCTTCAAACCGTGCTCATCGATGTGCGCCACGTAGGGATCGTGATAGATCACGTTGGCGTTCTCGTCCTGGAGCAGGCGGATGACCTCGATGGCGGGCGATTCGCGGCAATCGTCGAGGTCCTTCTTGTAAGCCATGCCGAGCACGAGCACCTTGGCCTTGGAGGCCGCCACGCCCAGCTCGTTCAAGATGCGCAGCGCCTTGTCGCGGACGAACTCGGGCATGCGGCGATTGATCTCGCCCGCCAGGGCAATGAAGTGCGTGTTGAAGTTGAATTCCTTGGCCTTCCATTCGAGATAGTGCGGATCGAGCGGGATGCAGTGGCCCCCCACGCCCGGGCCGGGATAGAAGGGCATGATGCCGAACGGCTTGGTGTTGGCCGCGTCCAGCACTTCCCAGACGTTGAGGTTCATGCGATCGCACAGCAGCGTGAGCTCGTTGACCAGCGCGATGTTCACGGCACGGAAGGTGTTCTCGAAGACCTTGACCAGCTCGGCCGCCTTGGCGCTCGACACCGGCACGACCTTCTCGATGGTCTGGGCATAGAAGGACATCGACAGCTCGAGCGACTGCGGGCCGACGCCACCCACCACCTTGGTGGTGTTCTTGGTCGTGTAGCGCTTGTTGCCCGGATCGACGCGTTCGGGGGAATGAGCCAGGAAGAAATCGCGTTCCACTTCCAGCCCGCTGCGTTCCAGGATGGGCAGCATCACCTCGTCGGTGGTGCCCGGATAGGTGGTCGATTCAAGGCAGATGAGCTGCCCGGGCCGCAAGTGCTTGGCCAGCTCGGTGGTCACGTTGACCACATAGGTCAGGTCGGGAGTCAGGTTCCGCGTCAGCGGCGTGGGCACAGCAATGACCACGACGTCCATATCCTTGACGCGCGCGAAGTCGGTCACCGCCTGCAGCCGCTTGCACTCGACCAGCTGGCGGAGCTCCTCGTCGATGACGTCGGGGATATAGTTCTCGGCGCGGTTGATCATGCCGGCGCGGTGGGCGTTCTGCTCGATGCCAAGCACGCGATAGCCGACCTTGCCCTTCTCGACGGCGAAAGGCAGCCCGACGTAGCCAAGACCGACGATGCCGACGAGCGCCGTCCGGTCTGCAATCTTCTTCCGCAAGACTTCGACACAGCGTGCCACTTCGGCGTCGTCGCTGCGATGAACGTGCAGTCGAGCTCCAGCAGTCCGGGCATCTGCACCAACGTAGGGCAACCGCTTCGCGGGAAAGGACATCCTTGTTCCTCCGTGATGGCTGGCGCGAGGGCCAACCTTGGTCCTCGCCAATCCGGCTTCAGCCAGATGCGAGGTGGAAGATAATCGGCCTGACGTGCAGAAACAAGATAGGAGTGCTGCAGCCAGGACTTGCGCCGGGCGGCCACACTTCGACCAGCTTGCGCAGTTGCCCGTGGTGAAGCGAAACACGCGAGCGCGGCGCTTGCGCGCTTCCGCCAGGCTCCCCAGTCCGCGCCGTCCAACACACACTGTCCTCCCCGTGGACGCGCGCTGAAGCGCGTAGTAGACTCGTCGATCATCGGTGTTTACCTCTGGGAGTTGCCATGAAACTCGATCGTCGTCAGTTCCTGCGGGCCACGGGCGCGCTCGCCCTTTACGGTCAAGCAGCGCATCCACACGCGCAGCCGCCCGATCCGGTCGGCCAGGCCTTGCAACGCCTGGGGCAGAAGACTGGCCTCAAGATCGACCGCATCGAGACCTTCACGCTCGGTGCCACGGTCAGCTTCGTGCGCGTCCATGGCGACGACGGCTCCACGGGCATGGGACAGCTGGCCCCCTTCGATGCCGACATCTCCGCCAGCGTGCTGCATCGCAA
>JBFWSD010000576.1:0-5214 GCA_050248575.1 Gemmataceae bacterium | reverse complement strand
TCGCTCCGATCTGCATGTCGATTTGCTGGATGACTCGACCAGTCCGTCGCATTTCAGCATACTCGTGTGCCGCATCAGGGCTGTAGGGCCAGATGATCAGCCGAGATAGTGCGTGCCGTAGTCGCTGTTCGTTGAGAAGTCGACTGGCGCTGCCCTCGATGCCCGACCACAATTCGCCGAGGATCGGGACGCAGATGCCAATGCGGTGGCCGGCTTTACGTTCCGACTCAGCACGTGCGCGCACCCCGTGGCGATCGTCCTGGAAGTCCTGGGCGATTCCAGTATCAAGCAGATAGCGCCGGATCATGACCGGGCGGCCTCGAACGCGCCCGCCAGAAACTCCTGGGCTGGCTGGCCGGCGCATTCGGCACGGAAGCGCACACCGTCACCGTCGTCTTCGACGCGCGGCACGCACCGCCCGCAGCTTGCTCATCAAGGCATCCAGGTGCTGTTTGCCGTCGCGCAGCAAGAGGCCGACGATCTGATCGAAGAGCGGATCCAGCGCGAATCGACTCCCCGGCAGCTGACGATCGTCTCGGATGATCATCGCTTGCATGATGCGGCGCGGCGGCAGGGCTGCCCGGCGCTGGATGCCCTCGATTTCTTCGCGTTCGTGGAGACGGGCCGACGGGATCGACGCCCCGCCAAGCCAGCAGGAACCAAGCCCGCCGAACCCGCTGCCGACAAGGTGTCCGCCCAGGAACTGCAGCACTGGCTCGAACAATTTTCCGAGCTGCAAGGCGACGGGGAATGGCAGGAGTTCCTCGATTTCGATCCCGAAGAGCCCGAGGATCCGCGTGCGGGCCGGAAATTTCCGTGAAACGCAGCGCTTAGGCGCAGCTACTTCACTTGTTCACAAAAACCGTGCAACCCTGAGAATCATTCTTTTCGCTGTCGCTAAAGCCGTTGTGTTTTGCCCCTTGCCCACGATCTGAATAAAATGTGAGCGGATGAACGAAAAAAAGCCAGCACCGCACTTCTGCTATTCCCTTCGGCGATATGCGCAGGCATACTGACCATTGAGGTCACCATGAGCAAACAACTGATGCAAGTCGTTCTTCCTCGCCTCGCCAGGCCGCTGCACAAGCAGCTCCAGCGTTTTCGCTCGGGGCACCTTAGCGAAGAACAGTTCATCCGCGGCTTTGATTCGTTGCTGCGTCGGCAGCATGCGTGGCTGGCCAGCCATGGCGTGCCCGAAGCTCGCGCCGCTCTTGCCATTCACGGCGCCGTGCTGGTCCTCTCCGGCCCCGGTTTGCGGGCCGAGGCGAAGGAGACTGGCCTGCCCCTCGAAGTGGTCGAGTATCGCGCCGTGCGCGAAGCGGCCATCGACGTCTCGCGTAACTTTGGCGTCAACGAGCGCCGCGCCTATCGCGTCATCGCCGGCATCCTTGCCCGCTACGGCGACTGAATCCCCTTGCACCGCCTGCTGGCTAGCGCGAACCGCATTGCTGCAAAGCGGGCGGCTCCAATTCTCGTCCCTGCAAGACAGTCGTCGCACCCGCAGCAACCGCCGTGAGCCTCAAAACGTTCCATCTTGTCTCTGCAAGAAAGCCGTCCGCGTCGCGCAGAGCGGGGCGGTTGAATGTTACTTGGCGGCCTTGGCTGGTTTGCGCCGGAAGATATTGAGGAACCGATCGATGGAAAACGTGCCCCCGCCCCCCAAGATCAGGCACACACAGATCACGAAGACGAGTAACTGCATCTGGTGCTCGTAGACGCTCTCCACCTCGCGCACGCCCTTGACGATGAACACGTACTCGATGATGATGGCCGAGACGCCGATGGCCGCGAGCCTGGTCAACAGACCAACGCCCAGAAAGATGCCGCTGGCCAGTTCGCCGATGGCCAAAGCCGCCTGATGTCCCGGCTTGACTTCGCTGCCGGCCCAGCCCGAGTAGCCTTCGGGATGATTGAACTTGGCGAAGCCATTCCAGATGAAGATGCTGGCCAGCCCGAGGCGCAGGATCAGCGGAACCAGGCCGCTCTTGATGAAATTGTCGAACATGGTTCACTCCTCGTAGGTGGCGAGGCACGGCGAGTCGCGCGAAGCGTCTGGTAAATAGGTCGTGACAGAGGAGCCAAAGGTTCCTCGATTCATCGTAACGCTTGCCAAGGAAACTGTCAGCATGGCTTCGTCGGAACAAGCGGGCGAACCGGCCAGCGCGGCACGGTTTCGCGGGTTGGCGGAGATTTACGCCAAGAATCGGCCCACCTACCCCCAGTCGGCTCTCGACTTCATCCTGGAACGCTGCGCTCTCAAGCCGGGCAGCCTGCTCATCGACGTGGGCTCCGGCACCGGCATCTCGTCGCGGTTGTTCGCCGCACGCGGGCTGGAAGTGATCGGCATAGAACCGGGCGACGAGATGCGGGGCCGCGCCGAGGCCGAACTGCCTCCTCCGGATTCGATCCCGCCGCGCTATGTGAAGGGAAACGCCGATGACACCGGGCTGCCCGCGGGCAGTGCCGACGCGATTCTCTCGGCACAGGCCTTTCACTGGTTCGAGCCGGAGCCGACCCTGCGCGAGTTTCACCGCTTGCTCAAGCCCGCGGGCTGGACCGCGCTAATGTGGAACGAGCGCAGCGACGCCGATCCCTTCACGGCCGACGTGACCCGCCTGATGTACACCTTTCCCGACGCGGAGCGGACCGAGCGGCCCCGCTTCCGGGCGGGCGACCCCCTGCTCCAGTGCCCGCTGTTCCCGACGGCCCTGCGCACCGTGTTTGTCAACGCCCAGGTGCTCGACCGCGACGGGCTGATCGGCCGCATGCTGTCGATCTCCTACGCCCCGCGCGAGGGAGAAGCGAACGAACGCTTCGTTCGCGGGCTGGAGGAGTTGTTTGCCCGTTATCAGCGAGATGATGTCGTCACCATGCACTACGACACCACGGTGTATCTGGGCCAGCGAAGTTGACGCCAAGATCCAGAGCCTATTCAGCCCTTGAGCAGCCACATCAGGCAGACGAAAAGAACCGGCGTGGAGAGCATCAAGCCGAGAAACGTCAGCCAGGGTCCACCCATACTGCCGCTCGGCTTCCGCCAGCTTGCTTCGCAAAGACAGAGGATAAGCCCCACGATCGTCAGGGGCGCACCGAAGCAAAACGACAAACAAGACAGCCACAAGAACAACCAGTACAGGTCGACCATCGCGAAGTTACTCCGGGGCCGAGTGCGTCCAGGGCCAACCGGAACATGTCGCGATGATTAACTCTCAGCGGCGGGCGTTTTGCCACCAGCGCGCGGCTGCTTCCTCGCTCCAGCCCTGCGTGCAGCCGCAAGCGGCCAGGGCCGCTTCCAGCTCTTGCACCTTGCTGAAACGCGCTTGCGGATCCTTCTCGAGACAGCGCAGGATCACAGCTTCGAGATCCGCAGGAATGTCGGAAGAATGCTGCGACAGAGCTTTGACCGGATCCCGCGAGTGGGCCACCACAACCTGCATCAAATTCGATGCGGAAAACACCGGTTTGCCACAGAGCAGATAGTAGGCCACGGCCCCGAGCGAGTAAATATCGCTGCGTCCATCGAGCCGTTCGCCGGTGGCCTGCTCGGGCGACATGAACAGGGCCGCCTCGGCCGGCAGCTGTCTGTGGCCCACGTCGCGATTGAGCCCGAAATCGAGCAGCTTGACACTGTCGTAGGTGCTGCCCAGACGGGACAGCATGAGATTGCTCGGCTTGAGATTGCCGTGAAAGAAGCCAAAAGAATGAGCCTCGCCCAGGGCCCGGGCCGTTTGACCGAGGAGATGCGCTACCCGCCCCGGAGGCATCGGGCCGAATTCCGCGACGATTTCCGCGGCGGTGACGCCGGGCAGCAGTTCCATCACGAAATAGAGAACGCCGTCGCGCGCGCGGCCGTAATCGAAAACCGTGACGATACCTGGATGGTTGATGGTCGCGGCCACCTGGATCGCCTTCTCGAACCGCTTGAGCGACTCACTGTCCACTTCCGCGCTGGGCCGGATCAGCTTGACGGCGGAAGGACGCTTGAGCTGAAAATGCTCGGCGCGAAACACTTCGCCCAGCGGCCCTGTGCCGATCTTGTCCTTGAGCAGATACTGCCCGAGCAGCTCGGCCTGATAGGCCTGGTAGCGCAGGTTGTTGATGATGTACGCGCCATAAGTCCCCATGACCGCCGCGATGAAGGTCAAGCGTACGGGCATCCGAAAAAAAGGAATGTCCCAGGCCTGACGCAACGCCGGGCTATATTGCTCCAGCAACCAGATATGTAGATGGGAGAGGATGGCCAGCGGAAATAGCGTGAGCGCGGCCCGCTGCCAGCTGGATGGAACAAACAGAGCGTGGCCAAGGATCAGCAGGGTCCAGCCAGTCATGAGCGCCGCACGCTCGGCCACCGCCATGGATGTTTCTCCTGCGGCCGCAGCATCGAGCATGTTGCGCGTCGGCAGTGTGAAAATCAGCGTGCACACGGAGGCCAGCAAGAGCAAATCGAGCCGTTGCAAAAATTTCGTGGAGAGAAATCGTTTGCTGGCCAGCAAGAAGAAAATCCCGGACACCAGGGCGGTCAACACAAGCCGCAGCCCCACCAGCGTGGGATTACCCCAGATCACGTCGTTGACCATGCTCCAGGCAAACGCAAGCGTGATGAGCATGGTCAAGGCCCGCAACCTGGTCCGCAACAGTTCGCGCGTCTCCGTGCGATAATCGGTGACATCCCCTTGAATGAGATTGAAGGGCTCGGGCGCTGCCTGGGCGGGCAAGTCATAGCTGCGCATTTCGCGCTCATTGCCCGACAAGCGGCGTTCGATCTGTTCGAGCTGCTGCAGGACGACCTCCGCCGATCCGGGCCGATCGTCCGGGTTCTTCGCGAGCATCTCGAGCACGAGCTTTTCCAGCGACACCGGCACCGCGGCATTTTGCGGGCGAATGGGGGCCGGATCCTCGATGGCCAGGGCCGTCAAACAGGCCATCATCGTGTCACGCTCGAAAGGCGATTTGCCCATGAGGAGCTCATAGAGCACGCAGCCGAAGCTGAACAGGTCGGAGCGATGATCGACCCACTGCCCGCGCGCCTGTTCGGGGGCAAGATAGCCCGGCGTGCCCACGGCGCGGCCCTCCCCGGTGAGGTTGTCCATGGGCGTGTCGAAGCGGGCCAGGCCGAAATCGAGGATCTTCACTTGCCCGCTTGGCTTCAGCCAGATGTTCTCCGGCTTGATGTCGCGATGAACGAGGTTCGCGTCGTGGGCCGCCTTCAGCCCG
>JBFWSD010000575.1:0-5218 GCA_050248575.1 Gemmataceae bacterium | reverse complement strand
TGCTCGATCAGGCCGTGGGCCGCGCCCTGCCCCTGGAAGCGACCGATCACCTGGGCGTGATCAGCCGCCTGTGGCCCGTGACCGACCAGCAGGTGGTGAGTGCCGTCACCGGGCAGCTTGGCCCCAAGCCCGTCTTCATCGCCGACGGCCATCATCGCTACGAGACGGCCCTCAAGTACCTGGAGGAGAAGCAGGCCGCGGGGCAGGTCAGCGGCGACGATCACCCGGCCCGCTTCGTGCTGATGATGCTGGTCGGCATGAGCGATCCCGGGCTGATCATCCTGCCCACGCATCGGCTCGTGAGCGGGCTGCCCGAGCTGAAGGCCGACCAGCTGCCCGGGCTGCTCGGCGAGCACTTCGAGCTGATCAAGGTGGACGCCACCGGCCCGCAAGGCGCACGCGACTGCTGGGAGCTGATCGAGGCCGACGGTTCGCAAAGCGTGCTCGGCTTCGGCACGGTGGCCGACGGCGTGTGGCACGCGGCCCGCTTCCGTGCGCCGCAGAAGATGACCGAGCTGTGCGGCAGCCATTCCGACGCCTGGCGCGAGCTCGGCGTCAGCGTGCTGCACGAGCTGGTCCTGAAGGAGCTGGTGGCGAAGCAACTGAAGGCCGAGCCAAAGTGCAAGTACGTGCATCTCATCAGCGAGGTGAGCGACGCGGTGGCCAGGAAGGAATGCCAGCTGGCCGCCCTGGTGCCGCCCGCCGGCATGCACCACCTGGAAGCCATCGCGGGCAAGCTCGAACGCATGCCCGCCAAGTCGACCTACTTCTATCCCAAGCTGCTCAGCGGGCTGCTCTTCAATCCGCTGACGGGGAGCTAGCGGCGAGAACACCGTTCAATAACGAAGCTACTCGAGTTTCTCCGCCTTGCCCTTGTTGTAGACGATCGGGTTGTGCTTATCTTCCCGGTAGACGCGAATCTCGCACCAGGGCATCGCCTTGGCCAGCTTCTCGAATGTGACATCTTCCAGATTCGACCACTTGATTTCCAGCAGGCGGAGCTGCTTGGACGCCTGCAACTGAAGCAGCTCGGCCTCATTATTGTTTGTTTCGAACAGACCCAGAGTGGACAGCCTGGGACAATCCTTGAACGAGTTCAGCGTCTCGGCCGAGATACTGATCCGATACAACCTTAGACTTCGGAGATTGGGTAATTGAACCAGCCCCTTGACCCATTCGTCCTTGCCGAGCGAAACCATCAGATTTTCGAGTTTCGGGAAACGCCCCAACGTCGAGATCGACTGCGGCGTGAGCTGCCTGGGGTCCAGAGCCAGCTCGCGCAGATGGACCAGCGTGGTGAGGTCACGCAACGCGTCATCCGTGAGAGGCTGGGCCCCAATGGACAGGGATTCGAGGTTCACCAGGACACTGAGACGCTTCAGTTCCTGCGCTGAAAGCGGCACGTCTGTGACATGAAGATTCAGCGTTCGAAGCTTGAAGTCAAAGGTAGGAGGCGCGTTCAGCCTCACGGGCCGGCCATCTTTCTCGACTTCGATAAGTTTGTCGCCTTTCTCCTCCATCAGCCACTTGATCACGGCGAGCTGCTGCTTCTTGTTGTCCTCGGCATTCGCACCGATGTTGACCAACTTACCGTCCTTGTGCATTTCCACCGAGACTCCGTCAGGAACCGTGAGCCTGGTCTCCGAACCATCCTTGTTGCGGATGATGATGACGATAACAGCGAGCAGGGCCCCGGCGGCCGCCAGTCCGATGAGGAGGGCGCGAAGTCTAGAACGGCCGTGCTTATACCGCAGTTCTTGGGGCGCGCCGAGCACGCGCGTCTTGTCGTCCGAAGGCGGTCGGAGCGCGGACGGCCGGACTGGCTCTTCCGATATTATGTGCGTGTGGTTGTCGCAGGCATCCAGGGCAGCAATGACGGCCTGTGCGGATGCCGGTCGTGCCGCCGGCTCCTTGGCGAGCATTTTCATCACCAGCTTGTCGAGCTCCTTTGGCACGGCCGGATTGAGTTCGCGCGGCGGAGTCGGCGTTTCGGTTGCCAGCATCACCAGCATCGACATGGTGTCCGTGCCCGCGAAGGGCAGCTTGCCCGTCAGCATCCGGTAGAGCACCGCACCAAGGCTGAAGAGGTCACAGCGATGATCGAGCGGCCCGTTCGCCGCTTGCTCCGGAGCCATGTAGGCGGGCGTGCCCACGACCGTGCCCGGCGTGGTCAGCTGCGTGTCATCTTTGACGTTGCGGGCGAGGCCGAAATCGAGGAGCTTGGCCTGCCCGGTTTTTTCATCGAGCCAGATATTGCCAGGTTTGATGTCGCGATGGATCAGTCCGTGCTCATGAGCGGCCTCCAGGCCTGCGGCCGTTTGCCGGGCGATGCGTACTGCCTCGGCAACGGGCAATTCCTTCGCGCGCCTGATACGGGCATTGAGCGATTCTCCCCTGAGCAAAGGCATGGCCAGAAAGGGAACACCGTCAACCTCCCCGACTTGATAGATCGGCACGATGGAGGGGTGCTCCACGGCCGCAGCAGCGCGAGCCTCGCGCAAGAACCGCTGCCTGTTTTCGTGTTCGGCGGCCAGTTCTGGCTTCATTACCTTGATCGCCAGGCGGCGTTCGAGAGCCGGGTCTTCTACCAGTAAGACCACACCCATCCCGCCGACGCCGAGCACCTCGAGCACACGGTACGAACCGAAACGCCCCAGTTCTTGGGGTTGTTGTGCAGCAGACAGGAAGTCCAGATTCACATTCTCTGGCGCCGATGGGATGTTCAGGTCCGACAGGCGTCGATGCAAGCGCGGATTGGTCTTGTCTCCTTCCTGCGCATGGCGCAGCGCTCCCAGCAAAGTATCGACGCAACCGTCGAATCGTTCGATCTCCTCGGCGCACTCAGGACAAGACTGCAGATGAGCCATCACTCTCTCGAGATCCTGCTTGGATAGCTTGCCCAGCTGATAAGCTTCGAGTTCAGGGTCCGAAAGGCAGGCGTCGAATCGCATTTCCTTCTCCTGACTTTGCCTCTGAGGGGGGCCAGTACTATACGGTTCACCGCTTGCGAATCTAACGCAGAATTCCAGCGCCTCGCGGCGGCGGGCCGCGACCGCCAGGATCGGCCCCGCTATCTCCAGCTCTGCTCTGCCAGCTCGAGGAGGACAGCAGCCCAGTGGCGCAGGCCCTGACTGAAACACGAAGCGATTCGCCTGGGCCGCCTCGTTCTTGATGGCCTGCCTGCTGGCCGCGGCCCTTCTTATGAGAAATTCCCAGTAGACGGCTTCGCTTGCGCAATGAAGGCCTATTTCTGTTCGCTCTTAGCCATTGCAGGATTTTGATTTGCGCTAAATCACTGTCCCCGAAAGGGAAAAAGTGCGCAAACAAATGCCTCAAGTTACGCTGGCCAAACGACTTCGCAATCGGTTGTTGACACAGAGCGACACTGGTTGACAGACCACTCGACACCTCCCGTCGCTGCGCAGCGCGCCAATTTACCATGATGATGCGCCGGGCCGGGGACAAGTACGTGTCAGGTTTGTCTGTCCGATGCGATTGCCCCGCGGGGTCCGGGTCGTCCTCGTTACCTTGCCGGGATATGCTCGGCCTCGATTTCGAGCGGCGCGTGGCCGGGAGCCCGGCCCTTGTTCCAGGGGCTGCGCTCTTGTTTCTGCCCCTCGGGAGTGGGAAACTGACTCGACATCGTTGCTCCTCCAGCGGATTGTTTCGGTCAGCCAACCAACGAGCTATTGGTCTCCCTGACTTCCCAACTCATGGAATTATTGCCGAGCCGAAGATCAAAGCACTAAACAACTTGGCGAAATAGCGAGGCATCACAGGTAATTCATTGAATTGGAGCACTAGTAAAAACAATGAACAATGACTTATTAGTTAATGCGTACACACAATATCATCAATCGAAGCTTGATTTCAACGCCGGAAGGGAGTTTAGTCAAATCCTCCAGAGGGCTGGGCTGTTTGACGAAAGCCTAGCTTTGGAGCTCTACTTCCGCAGCGAAAACGAATCGGTGTTCGCATTTCAAAGAGAGCCATGGACGAACAGGCGATGCGTCGTAAGTCTAACACCTCCCGTCAATGCACAATTTGGAGACTTATGGCTTGATCCGGTTGAAGTGAATGTAGCTGTTTTTGTCCCGAATAGGCCTGAGAGTAGCCAGCAAGGGATCGGATGGATTTCCAGGCATCCTGTTCAGGTATGGCAGTTTTGCACGTTTTTGAAGTTGGTTCGCAAGGGGGCAAGCAGGACAGAATTCCCGTTCCCAACTGACTATTTGAGTTCAGAGCGATTCCAGGGTCTAAGCAGCACTTTATTCGCAACGAATGTGTACCATGATGAAGCGATAGCCTATGCGGTATGGTTTGGTAAGTGGTTGACTAGCCGACTCGACCTCGGTAACGCTCGACGTTATCTGCGAGCTGAAGAATTCCGTGATTTGCTGCCGGAAAATATGCGCCTGTGGGATGGGTCGCTAGATCGTGAAGAGCTCCGCCTCGCGATTGGTCGTGACTGTCTAGAAAAACTGCCGGAAGATGATATTCAAATGTTGTTGCGCGGAGAGAAACTACCACAGCCGGATCGCATGGTTTATGGAGAATGGGAAAGGAGTCCTTCGATCGGCTTCTCATCCGTTGTGCATTCGGCATTGACGATTGACCGGCTGAAGAAGTCGTACACCTCATACTTCGACCTCGAAAACACTGCTTTGAATTTGTCGGAGGAGCAGGCGTAATCACGTTTGCCCAGGAGCGTGATCTAGGAACAATGTGGCCCCTACGCAATTCTTGCCAAATCTGAAGCTAGAAATGTTTCACTATTTCGTTGCCCCGAAACGGTTGAAGGGCTGTGTTGAATGGTCCAGCCCGACCGCGGACAGGCAGTCCTGGCCCGCTGGGTAGACTGAATCCACTCTCCCGGTGGGGACGCCGGAGCGAGCAGATTCAGCCGGTCGTCACCGGGCAATCACCGCGACGAAATCACGCAGCTCACTGCCCTGCACCTCTTCTCCGCCCGACTCGGCACGCCATACCTGGTGCCGGGACCTCCTCGGCCTCGATTTCGAGCGGCGCGTGGCCGGGAGCCTGGCCCTTGCTCCAGGGGCTGCGCTCTTGTTTCTGCCCCTCGGGAGTGGGAAACTGACTCGACATCGTGCGGATGCTCCTCCGGCGGATCGCACCCGCTGACTGGAGGCAGCGAATAGAGGAAACGATTACTGCTCAGTTTTGGGCAAGTAATTCGGCTGGGCCCACAGCATCAATC
>JBFWSD010000574.1:0-5220 GCA_050248575.1 Gemmataceae bacterium | reverse complement strand
ACGAACAGTTCATCCGGGCGGAGACGCACTTGCCGCAGCCCGGCTTCCACGAAGCGGCGGCTGATCGGTTCGAAGGCCTGCGACTCGACGATCTGTGTGTCGATGATCTCGAAGAGTTGATCCTTGAAGTCGCCGATCTCCTCGGCGCTCTTGTTCTCGACGCCGACGAAGCAGATGCGCTTGCGGCCCGCGGGTACCTCCTCATGCCCCACTTGCACGATTTCGGGACACTGGCGGCCCAGGAGCTTGCCCACGGCCTCGTCGACGAGCGGCTTGAAGGTCTCGGCGCCGGCGCAGTGGCTGCCGACCATGTCTTTCTGGCAATCCTTGAGGACGCTGGCCCGCTGATGGCCGCAGCAGCCCGCCAGTCCGAGACTGGCCAGACTCGACCAGCCGATGACCCGCTCGACAAACTCGCGCCGATCCATGGCCCACCTCGTCCGCTCGGGATTCTGATCGGCGCGGACTCTAGCGATTCGCCGGGCCAATTCAAGCCGAGTTCGTTCGCCTGGAGCGTTGCCCAGTTTGCCCATCCCGGGCAACAGTCATCGCTTGTCGCCGCGCTCCCGGAAACACCCGCGGTGCCCGCAGCTTCGACCATACCGAACTTGCCGAAGGTGCCGATCTGTACCGGGGCAAGGATTCCAACGGTTTGCACGAGGATGACGATCATGCGGGCCAAGTTTGCCTGGGCGGTCATGGTGCTGTGCCTCTGGGTCTTTGACGCCGTCGGTCAGGAGCCAATGCAGCCTCTGCCTCCCGTTGACGAATGGGTCATCGTCGAGGGCATCGACAGCGGCGAAACCTTCGCGGTCGACATGCCGGCGCGTCCGTCGCCCCGCTTCTTCGCCGAGATCGATTACGTCGCCTACTGGCTGAAACCGGTCTGCTTGAAGCCGCCCACGCTGAGTATCGGCGATCCAAACGGGGCCATGCCCGGCGTTCTGGGCCAGCCGGGCAGCGTGCTCATCCAGGGGGGCCACAAGTTCGAGTTCAAGGGCGCCAACGGCATCAAGCCGCGCCTGGCCTGGTGGTTGAATGACGATGTCGGCACGGAAGTGGAAGGGTTTGTGCTCGAGCGGGTCGCCGCGCCGCAAGACGTGACCACGGTGAATGGTAGCCCGCCCACGTACATCGTCTTTCAGAACCCGGACAACACCGATGCCGCCCTGCCCTTCACGATTCCGGGCGTGGTGACTGGCACGTCGACAGCGACCGGTTCCAGCCGCATGTGGGGGATCGATAGCAATCTGGCCGTGCGCTGGCCGGGCCAGCCCGGCGGGCGGCTGCAAGCCACGCTGCTGGCGGGCTGCCGCTATCTCCATCTCGAAGACCGCGTGGTCATCACGAATCGCCAGGCCCTCGTGGCCGATCCCAGCCAGTTCGCCGTCGGGCAGGCCAACTTCTCCACGCGCAGCCAGTTCATCGGCGGCCAGCTCGGCTCGCGTTTTGGCATCGCCTGGGAACGAGTGAACTTTGACATCACGACCAAGCTGGCCTTTGGCAGCGTGTATTTGACCAGCGATGTGCTGGGTAGCCCGCTGCTGGCGGGAAATAGCGTGCTGCCGCCCTTGGTGCCCGGGCCGGTGCTGGCCCTGCCCAGCAATACGCGCAGCCGCTCCACTTCGCGCGTGGCGGTCGTGCCCGAGCTCAACTTGAAGCTGCGCTGGCAGGTCACCGAGCGCGCCTTCGTGACGCTGGGCTACAACCTGCTCTACTGGAACAAGGTGCTGTGCCCGGGGGACCAGATGGATTCGCATCTGAATACCACGCAGTTGCCGGGCCAGGGACCGGTGGTCGGCCCGCGCGTGCCGGCGCCGTTGCTGGTATTCACCGATGCCTTTGCCCACGGGCTAGAAACCGGCTTCGGTTTCAACTTCTGAGCTCGTTCGCACGGGCGCTCCGTGCCCGCGCACCACCACAGGGGGCAGCCGGCCCGAGGCAAACTGCATGATGAACCACCAGTGGAACCAGGCGCCCAAGAGCACCGCGAAGTGCAGGATCTCGTGGCCGCCGATCACGCCGTCGATGACGATGGGCCAGCGCAGAAAGTCGAGCGTCGCCCCGATGGTGTAGAAGATGCCGCCAAAGAGCAGGGGCAGGATGAAGCGGAAGCCAAACCGCCACCACATTACCGTGGCCGAGATGGCCCCGACCCAGCCCAGGCCAAGATAGAAAGCCAGCCCGAGCCATTCGGGCAGAGCTTCCAGGAAGATAGACTTGAGCGTGATGCCGGTGATGGCTCCGGACCAGATCAGCAACAGGGGCACCCAGCGCCAGAGCCCCTGAAAGAGGATCCCGTGCGCCGGGGTAAACGTGCCCGCGATGAGCAGAAAGATGGCCCCGTGGTCGAGCCGCTCCATCACTTTGCGTGCGGTGCCGCCGAACTGCATCATGTGATAAACGCCGCTCAGCGAGAGCAGTGTGACCACCGAAAAACAGTAGACGAAGAGAAAAGCGAGCCGCCCGTAAGAACCGCGGCCGCGCATCAACATGATGCACGACAGCACCAGGAAGAACAGCGCGCCCGCCAGGTGCGAGATCGCGCTGACCGGTTCCTGAAAGCCCGGCATGGAGTAGTAAAAGCTCATTGGCTGCGCGCTGCGGAACGAACGAGTCGCGAAACGAATGAGAAGCCCGGCTTCTCATTAACATGCTTCTTGCAAGCTCATCGAGCCGCCGGCCATCCAGAAGCCGGGCTTCTTTCCCGCGCCGGGATCGCGCACTCAGCGCAGGTCTACCTCGACCTCTTGCAATACGCTGGCGGCCTGTTCGGGCGGGACCGGGTTGATGTAGAAGCCGGTGCCCCATTCGAAACCGGCCACGCGCGACAGCCTGGGGATGATCTCGATGTGCCAGTGATAGTGGGGCAGGCTCTGCGTGTCGAACGGGGCCGTGTGAATGATGTAGTTGTAGGCCGGCTTGTCGAGCGCCGACTCCAGCTTCAGCAAGATCGTCTTCAAGAGCGTGCCGAGCTCGTCCACTTCGGTCTTCTGGATGTTCTCGAAGTGGCTGTTGTGATTCTTGGGCAGGATCCAGGTCTCGAACGAGAAGCGCGACGCGAACGGGGCAAAGGCCACGAAGTTCGGCGTGTCCATGACGATGCGCTTCTCGGTGGACAGCTCTTGCTGGATCATGTCGCAGAAGATGCAGCGGCCCCGGTAGTTGAAGAACTCGAGGGCGCCGGTCATCTCTTCCCAGACCGAGATCGGCACGATGGGAGTGACGATGAGCTGCGAGTGCGTGTGTTCGATGGTGGCGCCGGCGGCGGCCCCCACGTTCTTGAACACCATGCCGTAGACCAGCCGCGGATCCTTCTTGAGATCGACCAGGCGGTCGCGATAGACCCAGAAGACTTCGCGGATGTTCTCCTCGGAGAGCTTGGCCAGCGTGATTTCGTGGTGCGGGCACTCGATGATGACCTCGTGGGCGCCGACGCCGTTCATCTTGTCGTAGATGCCCTCGCCGCGCTTATGCAGGTCGCCTTCGATTTGCAGGGCCGGGAACTTGTTGGGCACGACGCGGACGCGCCAGCCGGGATCGTTGGCCCGGGTTTGCCGGTCGCGATAAGCCAGGATCTCGTTGGGAGTCTTGTCTTCGTTGCCCACGCAGAAGGGGCACATGCCCCCCTTGGGGCCGTCGCTGACTTCCAGGTTGGGCACGACAGGGCGCTTGGCACGTTCGGTGGCGATGATGACCCAGCGGCCGACAATCGGATCCTTGCGCAGTTCCGGCATCAATACCTCGCAGCGGCGAAACGTCTTGTCCAGCCCGCGCGTGGGCAATGCGGCGGGCAGCCCGGTCAGAATTAGGATAGCTTTTTTGTTGGGTAGGAGTAGGTGCGACCTTGCCGGTGCCGGCGTCGGCGTCATGCCACCAGCACGCCAAGGTCGATTCACAAGATTGTTCGCAGTGGCTTGTCCTGCCAGGCGTCCGCCGCGTTTTCGCTTGTTGCCCCTGATGGGCTGGGTTACAGTGGCATGTGGCAGAATAGACGCGCGCCTTGACGGGCCTCTCGATGACTCGCACCGATCTCTCTTCGACCACGAGTGACACTCCGGCGTCAATCGACCAGGAGCGAACCTGGCTCGAGGGGATTGCCCGGCAGTTCGAGGTGGCGTGGCAGCGAGGCGACCGTCCTGCACTCACCGATTTCTTGCCCGCCGGCAAGGCCTTCACGGAACTCCTCGAAGCGGTTCAGCCCGAAGAAGCCCGCTCGTTGAAACCGGTCGAGCTGAAAGCGCTGTTGCTCGAGCTGGCGCGGATCGACCTGAGCCATCGATTGAACGCGGGCGAACCGGCCCGGGTGGAAACCTACATGGAACGGTTTCCCGAACTGGCTGCCGACGACGAGTTGCTCCTCGAACTGATTGCCACCGAGTATCAGCAGCGGCTCAAGCACGAGCCCGGGCTGCCCATCGAAGGCTTCCTGGCCCGGTTTCCCGCCTGTCGCAATGAGCTGGCGATGCGGCTGGGCAACTTGACCGCGCCTCCCGAACCGGACGACGGGCTGCCCCCTGGCCCGGGGCCCTGGCCCACCATCAAGGATTACACCATCCTCGAGATCATCAAGGAGGGCGGGCAAGGCGTCGTCTACAAGGCCAGGCAGGAACGCCTCAATCGCATCGTCGCGGTCAAGGTCATCCATCGCGAACGCTGGGCCAACACCGAGTGGGCACGCAAGCGCTTCGCCCAGGAAGCGCGGGCCGCCGCCCAGCTCATGCACTCGCACATCGCCATCGTGCACGACTTCAACCAATCCGACGACGTCGACTACATCGTCATGGAGTTCGTCGACGGCGTGAACCTGCAAGACCTGGTCGCGCACAACGGGCCGCTCTCGGTGGACGAGGCTTGCGAGTACATCCGGCAAGCCGCGCTCGGCTTGCAACATGCACACGAACGCGGGCTGGTGCATCGCGACATCATGCCGGGCAACCTGATCGTGACGCTGCCTTCCGGCGGCGTGTCGGCGGGCGGCAGACCGCTGCCCTTTCGCGGCGCGATCGTCAAGATCCTCGACATGGGTCTGGCGCGGCTGAGCGTGCAGCCCGGCATCAGCGAGGACGACACGCCCGCACCGGGTCATCCCATGCTCGAAGAGCCGCCCGGCGAACGCACGCCTCCGGGCAGCGTGATGGGCACGCCCGATTTCATTGCCCCCGAACAGTGGGAAGACGCCCGCTCCACCGACATCCGCGCCGATCTCTATAGCCTGGG
>JBFWSD010000573.1:2189-5225 GCA_050248575.1 Gemmataceae bacterium | reverse complement strand
ACTGGAGTCCGTTCGTCGATCTTGTCGACCGCGCGCGGCATTTCTTGCTGACCACGCACATCCGCCCTGACGGCGACGGGCTGGGCTCGATGATCGCCCTCGCCGAGGTGCTGAAGGGCCGCGGCAAGCAAGTCGACATGGTCGTCGCCAGCGTGCTGCCCGGCCGCTACGACTTCCTCGTGCAAGGCGAGGTGGAGCGCTTCTACCTGCCCGGCGAGAAGTACCAGTCGGCCGACGCCATCGTCGTCCTCGATACCGGCACCTGGAACCAGCTTGCCGACTTCGGCGACTTCATGAAGCAGCGGCAGGCCGCCAAGGCGGTCATCGATCATCATCTCACGCAAGACGCCCTGGAGGCCAAGCCCTTCGTGGACGTCACGGCGGAGGCCACCGGGCGGCTGGTCTTCGAGGCGCTCGAGGCGCTCGGCGCCCGCCCGCTGCCGCGGCGGGCCGCCAACGCCCTGTTCATTGCCCTCGCCATGGATACGGGCTGGTTCCGCCACAGCAACACCACCGCCAAGACCTTCGCACTGGCCGAACGGCTGGTGCAAGACGGCGCCCAGCCCGAGAAGATCTTCGATCAACTGTTCGAGCAAAACACCCTGCCCCGTCTGAAGCTGATGGGGCTGGTGCTCGATCGCCTGGAAGTGACCGCGGCGGGCAAGGTGGCCCATACCGAAATTCATCGCGCCGACTATGCCGCCACCGGCGCGCTGCCCTCCGATTCCGAGGATCTGGTCAACTACACGCGCAGCGTGATCGGCGTGGAAGTCGGCTTGCTGTTCATGGAGCAGCCCGCGGGGGGCGTGAAGGTGAGTTTCCGCGCGCGTGAAAAAGTGGACGTGGCCAGGATCGCGGAGCAGTTCGGCGGCGGCGGCCACCGCCTCGCCTCCGGCGCCATCGTGCAAGCCCCGCTCGACGACGTGAAACGCCGCGTCCTCGACGCAGTCCAGCAAGCGCTTCGGTAAACCCCTGACCACAAGACACCTGTTTTGCCGCAGAGCCCGCCGAGCACGCGAGACGGTTCCGATGAGTCACTGCGTTCTCGGCGAACTCTGCGGTTTGTTCTCAGTTCTTTCGCAGATAGGCGAGCGCGGCTTCCAGCTGGCGATCGGGCGGCCGTTCTTCGCGCACCACCAGTGCCAGGTGTTCGAGATAAGACTGCACGGGCTGCGTCTCCGCGTCGGTCAGCTGTACAACCTGATCGGGCGTGACGCCCCATTCGTCGGCGGGCCGGCCCGGAAAAGCCATGCGGTCGATTTTCTTGCCCGTGGGCCGGATGTAGAGGGCCGTGGACAGCTTCAAGGCGCGGCCATGAGATATGCTGATGTTCTGGACGGCCCCGCGGCCATGCGTGCGCGCGCCGAGGATGGCCGCGCGGCTGTAGTCTTGCAGTTCGGCCGTCAGCCACTCGGTGCCCGCAGCGGTCTCGCCGTTGACCAGGCAAACCATCGGCAAGTCGAGGATCTGCCCGGCGCGCGGCCCGGTCTCGGCGGCAAACAGCTTGTGTCCGGGCCGCTTCTCTTCGCGCGTGAGCAAATGCACGCCCTGCCGCTCGGTCATCAAGGCGTTGGCGAGCTGGCAAGAAGTGGCGAGCAGCCCGCCGCGGTTGAAACGCAGATCGAGGATGACGGCACGGGCCCCGGCGGCTTTCACTTGCTTGACGGCCTCTGCGAACTCCTTGAATGTCTCCTGCCGCATGGCCTCCACGCGCAGGTAGGCGATGCCGCGTTCGCGATCGATGAAGTACTCCGGGCTATCGTCTGCCTTGCGTGCGAGTGGATGCACCGTGGCGGCGCGATGCCGGTCGCGCTTGATCTCGATCTCGATCTCTTCGTCCTTGCCGGCGCGACGAACGCTCACGAGGACGGCGCTGCCCGGCTTGCCCGTGATCTTGCGAACGAAGTCGACGGGGGCCATGCCCTTGGTCGAGATGGGCTTCGCCTGGTTTTTCTCGTCGAATGGCGTCACGGACGTGATGAGATCGCCTGCCTGGACGCCGGCGCGATGCGCCGGACCGCCACGTTCCGGCCCGATCACGCGGATGAACTTCGTGCGCTCATCCACCTCGATACGCACGCCGATGCCCTCGGGCAGCCAGGACACGTCGCGATAAAACTGCTGCGGCTCGAAGAGACTGGCGTACGGATCCACGCTCTGTAGCCCCTTGACCATTCCTTCCAGGGCCCGCAGGAGATCCTTTTCGCCCGGGTCGTTTTCCCCCGCGAGCGCAATGCGGACATCGCGCAGGAGCTTCTTCAGGTCTTGCTGGTCGGCAGCTTGCAGTCTCTTTTTCAAAGAGTTCGAGAGCGGCGTCTTCTCATCCACGAGTCCGGCGACAGCCCATTGCACGAGCTGGCTCTGCGGAACGACGATCACATCGCTTTCATGGATGTGTTCCGCTACCTGCAAGACCTTGTCGGCAAAGCGATAGGCGAAGGCGAGGCGGCCCTTGATCTTGTCGACCAGGACGCTGGCCTGGCGGCGGGTCTCTGCGTCCTTCGAGTTCGCCGCTGCCTCCTCGAGGGCTTCGAGGCCCGCGGCCCCGAGGTCATCGAGAGCCTGGCTGGCCTGCCGCCGTTCCGCGAACGATTCGCTGCCCAGCTGCTTGATGAGCTTTGCGATGGCCGCGGCATCCGGGGCCGCCAGCTTCTCCTGGTCCGCGCACCAGGCGGGCCGCAGCATCATGCCCAGCAACAGCAGAGTTCCTGCCCAGCGCAACATCGTCGTTACCTCCCGCAACACAACTCGCCCCCGTTATAGACGATCTTTGTCAGGAAATCGCGCGCGTTTCGGGAACGCGGCCCGGATCACGCCCTTACGCCGAGATACACGAAGCGCGACAGCCTGCGTGTACTCGTGAGCGAATGGACGGTCGACAAGAATCGTTGCAGCCCGGCGAAGATCGGTTCCCCTTCGAGCTGGACGAGTTCGGCCTGGCGGGCCTGGCGGGCGTCGTGCCAGCGGCGCGAGACCAGGACCTCGTTGTCGGTCACGACTTCGCAGTGCTGCACGCGCAGCCCGGCTTCCGCGAGC
>JBFWSD010000573.1:0-2179 GCA_050248575.1 Gemmataceae bacterium | reverse complement strand
TACGGCCAGCTCGTCCTTGGTGACCAGGCCGGTGACGACGACCGGATCGGTGACCAGGGCGCGGCCGCCGGGCTGCAAGACGCGCTGCCACTCGGCGAAGAGTCGGCCCCGCGCGGGCAGGTGACACAGCACATCCATGCACACGATGGCCGTGAACGAGCCGTCGGCAAAGGGCAGCGGTGCGCTCACGTCGGCCTGGCGGAAGTGAACGCGCTCGTGCAAGTTGGCAGCCCGGGCTTGCTCGAGTCCGGCGGCGATGCCCGCCCCGTTGATGTCGACCCCGGTGACGCGGCAATTCACTTCGCGTGCCAGGAAGAGGGCCGGTCCGCCCGAACCCGAGCCGACATCGAGCACATGGTCGTCGGCAGTCAGCTTCATGAGTGCGAAGAAACGCCGATATTCTTCGGCCGTGACCCAGCTACTCTGGCCGAAGTCGACGTCATAAGTAGAGCCGCGCACCTGCCCGAGGACACGGGTAGCAAAGTTGCCATACGCGGTGCCATAAAGATCGACGTTGTCCGCCATGAACATCCTCGAAATTGGGGTGGCAGTGATCCCGCCGCTTGCACACCGTCGGTTGCACACAAACAGCTGTTGTTCATTTGCCACAGGCCGTTGCAGCTGCACGACTTGGGGCGAAAACGCCGATTCTCGAGTGTGCAAGTGTGCAAGCGGGTAGCCCGCTGGGCCATGGCGTTCAGCTGGCGCGAGCACGATGCAAGCGGCCCAAGGCGTGCTTGCACGCCGGGCAGAACGGCCTTGTTATCTTGATCTTGCGCCGGGCCGCGTCACCGGACGTGTCCTGTCTGTCTGTCTGTAGGAGAGTGCAGCGCTCTAGTTACTCGTTGATTTCCTTGCCACCTTCGTCGAGCACGATTTCAAAGGTCTTCTTCTCAGCCTTCGCCTTGATCTCGTAGGTCACGCGCTCCTTGCGGTCAGCGATGACGATGACCTTTTCGGTTTCAACGACCTTGGCGGTAGGATACTTCTTCAGCAATCCTTGCTTCACGAGCTTTGGCAGCTTCTCTTCATCGATCTCTTCCTTGATGTTGATGAGCTTGCCCATGGCGCTGACGCCGACGTCGAAAAGCCTGTCCCCTTCCTTCATGGCGAATTCGAAATCGCCATTCGTTTCCCGGTCCACGTAGCGGATCACGGCCTTGGCGAAGCGATCCTGGACGGCCTTGACCGCTGGCTGCGGGACACTCTCCAGCTTGACCCGAACGCCCGCCGCGGCGATGGCGACCATCCCCACAAGCACGTGCAATCCCAGCCCCATGCGGAACGAAAGTCGCGCACTCATGGTTCACTCCTATTTCTTGGATTTGTCGAGCATGCCGTACTTGACGAGCTCCGCCCTGTCATCATTGACCAGACCGACGCCGCGGGCATAGAACTTGTATTCCTTGTTGCCCGGTTCAAGCGGGTTGGTTTCCTCAATCTTCAGGCAGTTCTTGAACGTGCCGGCAATGGTCTCAACGGTCTCTGTCATGCTCACGATCAGGGCCCGGTCCATGGCCACCTCGGGAGCGATCTCGTTATAGAATCGGCCGCCGATCAGGGGCGTGCCAGGCATCATGAGGCCGAACTTGGCCCCCTTCACACCCGAGAGCCAGGCGCCTTCGTGACCGACGACTTTGCCATCCTTGTAGATGTCGACTTCCTCGCCGAAGTAGTAAACGCTGTTGGTGCGTTTGCTGATGGCGAAGAAATTCCGCGAGATCTCGATGAGTTCGCCTTTGACCGTCTCACGCTCTTCGACCACTCTGGTCAGGACGCCATCCACCATCTTCGTCTGGTCGAGGACCGTGATGGTCAGTTCCTCGTTCCCCTTACGCAACACCAGCACGTAGCCCGGCTCGAGAATGAAGTACGGATTACGTCCCGTCGGGCCCAGCTCGCCGGCTTCGATGGGGAAGTCCTTCGTCCAGGCAACGCCATCGTCGTCCTTGGGCTGAGCTCGGTTGCCCGACAGTCCAGGCACAGTCAGCGTGACGAGCGCCACGACCAGGCCAGCGATACTCACATGCCGCGTGAACATGGTCTCCTCCCGGCTGAAAGACGTGGCTGTGGGTCAAGTCTCCACATTCTGGATCGATCTGCGCTGTTTTGCACTCGAAAACCCGGCGCGGCCGAGTCGCCGACGGGGCGCTCTGCAATTGGTCACACCACTGGTTCT
>JBFWSD010000572.1:0-5226 GCA_050248575.1 Gemmataceae bacterium | reverse complement strand
ATTTTTCTTGAAATAATCGGGCCCCCGGCGATCCTATATCCCTGTAGGGCCACGGTTCGCCGACCCATCTCGAAAGGACAGGTCCATGAGCTTCGCACGAGTGGCACGAACGCTGGGCGCTCCGTTCCTCGGGCTGATTATCCTGGCCGCGGGCTGCAGCCGCCCCGCAACGCCGCCCGCCAAGCCCGCGCCCGTCGCGGTCCAGCAAGCACCCAATCCCGATGAGCTGATCGTCGGCAAGTGGGAACTGGTGCGCGACCCGGGCGACAAGCAGATCGACTGGGCCTTCATCGACGACAGCCTCAACGGCAAGGACGTGGTGATGCGGATCGACGGCGCGGGCAACCTCTCGCTCCAGCCCGCCGACGCCGAGAGCGGGCCGGAAACCGCCTACGTCTTCGTGGACGAGACTCTCGAGATCAAGCCCCCCGAGCAGCCCGGCCCGAAGCAGGAGCCCGAAGTGGCCCGCAAGCCGCAACGGCTGCGCGCGGTCGTCAACGCCAAGGAACTGGTGCTCAACGACGAGAAGAACCGCGTGCTCCGCTTTCGACGCGCGGCCGCCACCCCGGGCGACGTCAAGATCAGCGGGCTGCCCATGTGCTGCAATGGCTGCTCCATTGCCCTCAAGAAAGAACTGACCAAGGTGCCCGGCCTTTCCGACCTCAAGGTTGACTTGAAGTCCAAGTCGGCCACCCTCAAGGTGAACGACACCGAGCAGGTGACGCGGCTGGCCACTGCCATTCGCCGCGCCGGCATGCACGGCATCATCGAGGTCAACGGCAAGCCCGCCGGCCCCACCTTCAACGTGCTTGGGACGATGCAAGGAGAGGACACCCTGGTCCTCAGGGGCGTGCACGCTTGCTGCGGGGGCTGCGAGGCCAACTTCAAGGCAGCCCTCAAGGACGTGAAAGACGTGGCCATCGACTTCAAGGGCGAGGGCAGCGTCAAGACCGTCACTCTCAAGGCCGACAAGCTCGACACCAAGAAAGTCATCGAAGACCTGGGCAAGGCCGGCTTCCACATCAAGCTGGAGACCGAACCGCCGAAGCCCGCGCCGAAGGAAAATAGCAAGTAGTCATCAGCGGAGCGCGGACAAAACACGCGCCCCCGGTTACGATCCGAAAGGACCTTTCATGAACGCCCTGCGCCCGATGCCCACTTCCCCCGTCCACGATTCCAGGCCAGCCGGGCAGCATCAAGCCACAATCATCGGGTAGGAGCACGGTGCTCCGCGCTCGAAGGTGCGAACGGAACCACACGCAGAAAGGACACCTCATGATTTCGCCACGTTGCGTGAACTACCTCTTGCTCGCCGGGCTGCTCGCCCTGGTGGGCTGCGCCAAGAAGGATCCGCCTGCCAACAACAATGCCAACAACAATCAGCCCGCCGCCGGCTCGGAAGAGCTCATCTATGGCAAGTGGGAAGCGGTTGACGACAAGGGCATCGACTGGTCCGTGCTCGGGCCGCATCTGCCCAAGTCGGCCAAGACCATGCGCGTCCGCAAAGGAGAGATCGAATTCGTGCTGGGCGACGAGGGGCCCGGGCCGGCCGTCAACATCGACTACGCCGACGGCATGATCACCGTGAAAGCACCGACCTTCCAGGTGGTTGGCCAGGCCTTGCAAACCGTGACGACGGGCGGGCCTCCCCCCAAGCCGGTCGAGCCCCCTCCGCCTCCCAAGCCGCTCAAGCTCAAGGTCGCCGTCGATGCCGATGCGCTGACCCTCACCGACGAGAAGGGCACCGCCCAGAAGTTCAAACGCGCTGCCACCGTGGCAGGTGACGTCAAGGTCAGCGGACTGCCCATCTGCTGCCCGGGCTGCGGCGCGGAGCTCAAGAAAGAGCTGGCCAAGGTGCCCGGCGTCTCCGACATCAATGTCGACGCCAAGACCAAGACCGCCACTCTCAAGATCAAGGACGCCGACGAGGCGCGCCAGATCTACAACGCCGTCAGGCAAGCCGGCATGCGCGGCGCGATCAGCGCCAATGGCAAGCCGGTGCAGATCTTTGCCTTCGACACGGTCGGCGGCATCATCGGGGCAGGCGGCCAACCGCCGACCGAGATCACCGTCTCGGGCGTGCATGCTTGCTGCCCGACCTGCCAGGAAGAGATCACCAAGCTTCTCAAGGGGGCCAAGGTGAGCTTCGCAGGCGAAGGCCCGGTGAAGACGCTCAAGATCAGCGGCGATGACCCGGTCGCCTTGCTCAATGAACTGACAAAGGCGGGCTACTTCTACAAGTACGGCAACTGACACTGCCCCCGATAGATTCGCCGGCGCGTCGGGCTGAATACAGTTCAGCCCGACGCGCCATCTCACTTCCGCCTTGCGATCACTCCTCTTCTTCGCTTCCCTGCTGCCTTTACTTCACGAAGCGGAAGGGGCGCAGTGAGCTTACTCACCGCGCACCCGCCGGGCCAAGTTTCGGCCTGGATCAGGGGGTTGGTTGGTCGCCAGATTTCCTGTAATAATGCGCTGAACCTGTCGAAATCGAGATCGTGGTGGATTCATGAGCAGCAAGAAGCGATCGGCCCGCCGGGCCAGTGTGCCGGATCTGAAGGGCAAGTCCTTCGCCTTTTTTGGCGTGTTCGGTTACTGGCCCTCCTATCACGGCGGCACGCCCGACCAGGTCGCCAGGCGCTATGGCGCGAAGGTGCGTACGGTTGTCGACGACGCGCTCGATTATCTGGTGCTGGGGGACCGTCGCGGCACGGGCCGCGCCGATGCCAAGAAGAAGGCCGAGAAGCTGCGCGCTCGCGCCACGAGCAAGAAAGCGGCCCGCCCCGAGATCATCGACGAGGCCGCCTTTCGGGATCTGGTGAAGATCGACCTGACCGGCAAGAGCTTCGCCTTCTTTGGCGGCTTCGATTGCAGCCCGGATGGCTTCGAGGACGGTTTGCTGGCCGGCATGGTGCAAGGTGTCGGCGGCGTGCTGCACAGCGAGGTCGACGAACAACTCGACTATCTTGTGCTGGGCAGCCATCGCGGCGCGGGCAAGATCGCCGCCAGGAATCGAGCGGAGAAGCTGCGTCAGGCGGGCCACGCCATCGCGATCCTTGACGAGTCGAGCTTTCTCGAACTGGCCCGCATCGAACAGCCCGGGCAGCAAACGGGCGCGGCCAGCGCTTTCGCCAGCTTCATGAGTCGACTCTATGGCGTGGTCGACGAGCGCAAGCTGGGCCGCGCCCTCAAGATGCTCAAGGCCGAATCGTTCAAGCTCTATAGCCATCTCGACGACGAGCGGTTGGTGGGCGTGGTGCGCAGCCAGTCGGAAGCGGATACCGTCTACGCCCCGTGGCTGACGCCGGCCGGTCGCTACGGGTGTGCCACGGTCGAGCTCGACAACTGCCCGGGGCTGCAAGGAGGAACCTGCAAGCAGTTGCTGGTCTTGCTGGTGGGGCTGGCCCGCGTCGGCGAGATGAGTCTGGAACGTGCCTACAGCTGGATTCATGCTACCGTGGGCAAGGGGCCCAAGCGCGACCAGGATCTGGCCGCCGATACCTTTCTCCAGTATCGCGCCGCCGAAGCGGGCGAACTGGACTGGCGGCCCACCGAAACCATTCCGGAAGACTTCTACGCCTACTAGGAACATGCAGAGGGCAGCACGCCTTCCGATTGACTGACTTCTGCATTCTGACTTCTGCATAAATCTTCGGCGTCAAGGGAGCCTCGAGACAAGCATGCACTGGTGGCTAGACTGGGAAGACCCGAAGCTGTGGTTCAATGCCTACGTGCTCTTCGAATGGGCCGTGAGGCTGACCATGCTGGCCATTGTGCCCATGCGGCGCACGCCGGATGCCGCCAAGGGCTGGCTGCTGTTCATCTTCTTCATGCCGGTACTCGGCCTGCTCGCTTATATGATGTTCGGGAGCACCAAGCTGCCCACCTGGCGTGTCGAGCAGTTTGCGAAGTTTCCGGGCGTGTTCCAGCATGTGCGCGACCGGCTACGGCAAGACCGGGCCGTGATGTTGCAGCCCGAGGTCGATCCCGGCTTCAAGCACGCGGTCAACCTGGCCTTCCAGCTTGGCCACCTGCCCATCCTGGGCGGCAATTCGGGCGAATTGCTGGTCGAGTACGATCAGTCGATCGAGAAACTGGCCCAGGACATCGACGCCGCCCAGCATCACGTGCATCTGCTCTATTACATCGTCGCCGACGACGATACGACGGCCCGGATCATCGACGCCCTGGGCCGCGCCGTGGGCCGCGGCGTCGAATGCCGCGTCCTCATCGATACGGTCGGTTCGCGCGCGCCGGCGCGCACACTGGTTCCCAAGCTCGAAAAACTCGGCGTCCAGATCGTGCGCATGTTGCCCGTGGGGCTGCTCCGCCGCAAGGCGGGCCGCTACGACCTGCGCAATCACCGCAAGATCGCCGTCATCGACGCGCGCATCGGCTACACCGGCTCGCAGAACCTGGTCGCCGCCAAGTACAAGGAAGGCATCACCTACGAAGAAATGGTGATCCGGGTCACGGGCCCCATTGTGCTGGAACTGCAGTACCTGTTCGTGGCCGACTGGTTCGTCGAGACGGGCGCGGTGCTCGATGCCGAGAGCTATCTGCCCTCGCCCGAAGTCACGGGCACCATGCCCATGCAGGTGCTGCCCAGCGGCCCGGGCTACGAGCTCGAGAATGTGCAGCGGCTGGTCGTGTCGATGATCCATGCGGCCCGCGAACGCGTGGTCATCACCACCCCTTATTTCATTCCCGACGAGCCCCTGTTGCAGGCCATGCAGGTGGCCGTGCTGCGCGGCGTGAAGGTCGAACTGGTGCTGTCCGAGAAGGAAGACCAGATCCTGGTGTCGCTGGCCCAGAAGTCGTATTACGACGAGCTGCTCGAAGCGGGCGTGCAGATCCATCTTTACCGCAAGAAATTCCTGCACGCCAAGCACTTCAGCGTCGACGACACGGTGGCCGTGATCGGTTCAAGCAACATGGACATCCGCTCGTTCAGCCTCAACTCGGAAGTCATGCTGATGGTGTACGACCCCGGGCTGGCCGCCCAGCTCCGCGCTGAACAAGATCGCTATCACAAGAATTGCCGGCAGCTGACTCACGCCGAATGGGCCAGCCGGAGCTGGATCCGCAAGTTTCCCGAGAACCTGGCCCGCCTGGTGAGCCCGCTGCTGTGAGACGAAACCTCTTCTGACGAGACAAGCCGGAACATGGCCATAGACGTAGACGCGGTGGTGTTCGATGCCGTCGGGACCTTGTTGCTGGTGGAAC
>JBFWSD010000571.1:0-5226 GCA_050248575.1 Gemmataceae bacterium | reverse complement strand
ATGTCCGTGGCCTTGGCGATGACGCTGCGTTCGCCCTCCGCCAGGCGGCGCAGGTCGAGCTTGCCGTTGACGTGCCGCTTGATCACGTCGCTGGGGCGACAGCCTGGCGGGAACGGGAACTCGCCGGTACGCAGCTTGAAATAGGTGAGCGCCAGGCAGTATTGATCCGACCAGCTGGTGACGCGATTGGCGAACATCTCCGGCGCGGCGTAGGCGAGCGTCAGCCCGGCACTGTCGCCGTGGATCAGCGCGGAAGTCCCCTCGACCACCTTGGCAAGGCCGAAATCGCCGACCTTGACCACGCCGGAAGCAATCAGGATGTTCTCCGGCTTGATGTCGCGATGCTGGATGGAGACCTTGCGGTCGCCGAGTTCGTGGACCGGGGCATTGAGGTAGTCGATGGCCTCGGCCGACTCGCGCATGTAGTCGAGCAACTCGCCCGGGGGAATGCCGGCGCGGCCCTCTTCTTCGCATTCGTGCAGGCGCTGGAGCAGGTTCTTGGTGGCCAGCTTGGAGGCGATGACCAGCGTGCTGGCCCGCGGCGCATCGGGCTTGTCGCGCAGCTCATCGGGGATGAGAGTGCCTTGACGGTCGATGAGCCAGTAGGCGTGCAGCTCCATCAGGTGGTTGTGGTCGACCTGCTTGATGAGCTCGAGGGCGCGAAACTCTTGCTGGCCCTGGCTGCCTTCGAGATTGCGGATGATCTTGAGGGCCACGTGCTTGCCGCCGGGTGCGGCCGCTTCCCAGACTTGCCCGTAGCCGCCCTGGCCGATCTTGCGGAGCAGCTTGTAGCCCGGGACGACTTCCATGCCGTCGTTGAGATGATCCTCGGGCTTGAGGCCCACCGGCGCGATGATGACCGAGCCTCCGGTGCCCGGCATGCAGGCGGCGCGCAGGGCGCGCACCATCTCGATGGTGGTGGGGAAACGCTTCTCCGGATCGACCTCGGTCGCCCGCTTGATGACGACGTTTTCCTGGGGCCGCAGCCTGGTCAGGTCGAGCTGCCCTTGCACGTGCGCGTAGATGGCGGCAGCGGGCGAGCTCATGTTCACGGGCAGCCGCCCGGTGCGCAGCTCGACGTAGCTGATCGCCAGCGAGTATTGATCGCTGCGCGGGCTGGGCTTGTTGTCCGAGATCATCTCCGGAGACATGTAAGCCGCGCTGCCCTTGGCGCTGGTGATGCGCGAATCTCCCAGCACGCGGGCCAGCCCGAAGTCGCACACCTGGGCGGCGCCGCCCACGATGAGGATATTCTGCGGCTTGATGTCGCAGTGCTGAATGCCCCCCTTGCCCTCTTCGAGCTGGTGGATGGGCTGATTGAGGAAGTCGATGGCGCGGGCCGCGTCTTCCATGTAGTTGAGCAGCTCTTCGACGGGGATGCCGCCCCGACCCTCTTCCTGGCACTGGCGGAGCCGGTCGAGGAGGTTCATGTCCCCCAGCCCCATGGCCATGATGAGGTCGAGTTCCTGGGCGCGGCGGGCCATGCTCTCGTCGCGGATCTGATTGACGATTTCGCCTTCGCGATTCAGCAGCCAGAAGGCATTGATCGGGACCAGATTGGGATGGCGGACCTGCTTGACGAGCTGGACGGCCCGCAGTTCCTTGAAGCCGGAACGTTCGCCGAGGGAAATGATCTTGATGGCCGACATGGCGCCGCCGGGGGCCGAGGCCTTCCAGACCTCGCCAAAGCCGCCGCGCCCGAGCGGTTTCAGCAAGCGGAAACCGGGCACGATCTCAAGGTCCTGGCGATAAACCCGTGCCATTGCACTCCTCGGCCGCTGGTGTCGGCCCCTCAGCTCACGGCGTCTCTCCCGCAAATCATGCGGAAATACCCCAGTTTCCCAGCACATCTCCCTGTCCCCATTCTAGTATCGGCACCGCGCAGACAAAAGAGAGAACAGGGCGGAATTACCTCGCCCGAGAGTCCCGACAAAAACACTACATTGGGACAAGACGGCAACGATCCTCCTTGTCGGCGGTGACGACGCGGGTGCGAGTCGTGTCGAGGGCCAGGATCAGTCCACGCCCTTACCGATATGTGAATGCAATTCGTTTTCCGGACAGTGGCGGCCCGATTTTTCGTCACAGCTTGCCAGCCGGGCAGAAGGTCCCGGTCTATCGCCCGACTACCCCCTGTTCCGGTCGTCATTTCCACACTTGCTGCGCCGCAGGGACATGGTACCGTTGATGGAGACATTCGCAGGCCAGGGCAAGGGGACGCGCGTAGCGACACGCCCTGCACATTTCACCGCATGAGGCGTGCACCCGGGGACGACGTCGACGCGTGGACGAACAAGAGCGCGAGCACGTTCGCGACGACTTGAAGGGGATCATCCGCGGCGATCTCCTCTTCGATCAGATGTCCTGCGCGCTTTACAGCACCGATGCCAGCATCTTCCAGGTCGAACCGCTCGGCGTGGTGGCTCCGCGCGACGAAGAAGATGTGCAGGCGCTCGTCCGCTATGCGGCCGAGCACCAGCTCCCCTTGATCCCGCGCGGTGCGGGCAGCGGGCTGGCCGGCGAAAGCCTGGGCCGCGGCCTGGTCGTCGACCTCAGCCGTCATCTGCGCAGCGTCCTCGAGGTCACCAGCAACACGGTCCGCGTGCAGCCCGGGGTTGTGCTGCGTGAGCTGAACGCGGTGCTTGCCCGCGCGGGCCGCCGCTTTGCCCCCGATCCTTCGAGCGCGGCCCAGTGTACGCTCGGCGGCATGCTGGCCACCAATGCCTCGGGCGCACGCGTCTTGCGGCATGGCTACACTCGCGATCATGTTTCTGACCTGCGCGTCGTGCTCGATTCAGGCGATGTCTTTGGCGTCGGCATCGAGCCGCGCCAGCCCACGGAAGACGGGGCCGCCCGCTTGCGCGACGTCGTCCAGGCCACCATCGCACTCATCGAAGAGAACGCCGACCTGATCAAACGAACGCAGCCGCGCACGCCCTACAACCGCTGTGGCTACTTGCTCAACGATGTGCTCGGCCGCGACGGTCTCCATCTGGCCAGGCTGCTCGTTGGTTCCGAGGGGACGCTGGGCCTGTTTACCGAAGCGACCTTGAAGACGATCCCGCTGCCGGTGAGCCGCAGCCTGGTGCTGCTGGGCTTCGCGAACCAGGAGACGGCCTTGCGCGCCGCCATGCGCACCGTGCCGACCGGCCCTTCCGCCTGCGAGCTGATCGATCATCGCTTGCTCACGCTGGTAGGGGAGCAAGATGCCGAGCTGGCCTCGGTGATCCCGGCGGGCACGCAAGCCTTGCTGCTCGTCGAGTACGAATCGGAAGAAGGGCCGGGCGCGGGTCGAGCTGCCGCCGATCTCGTCGACCTCTTGCAGCGCGGTGAAGGGCTGCCCGCCCGTTCGCTCATCGCCACCGAGCCGCTCGCGGTGGACAGGCTCTGGAACCTGCGCGAGACTGCGCTGCCCAACCTTTACAGCCTGCGCGGCGGCACGCATCCGTTGCCCTTCATCGAAGACGTGGGCGTGCCGCTGGAAGCGCTGCCCGACTTTCTACGCAGGGTGCAAGACATCCTCCAGAAGTACGAGGCCACCGCCTCCTATCTGATCCATGCCGGCACCGGGCAGGTGCACACGCGCCCGTTTCTCGACCTGCAGCATCATGAAGACGTGGCCAAGCTGTGGGCCATTGCCGAGGAGGTCCACTCGCTGGCCATCGAGCTCAAGGGGACGATCAGTACGCAACACGGGACGGGCCTGGCCCGCACGCCGTGGGTGGCCCGGCAGCATGGCCGGCTCTATCCCGTGCTGCGCGAGCTGAAGGCCATCTTCGATCCGCACGACCTGTTCAACCCGGGCAAGATCATCGGCCCAAGTCCTGAGTTGCCGGCGTGGCCCTTGCGGGGCCGCGTCAAGGTTGGCCTGGTCTGCCGCGACGACATCGATTCGAAGACGACTTCGCGCTCTTCCATCATCTCGCGCTCGCGCGGCGGCGCCCTGCAACTGCAATGGCGGCCCGGCGAAGTGCAGGCCGAGATCGTCAATTGCAATGGCTGCGGTCAGTGCCGCACCGAGGCGCCGGGCCAGCGCATGTGCCCGATCTTCCGCGCCACTCATGACGAGTCAGCCACGCCGCGGGCCAAGGCCAACCTCTTGCGCAATCTGTTCGCGGAGGCGGTCACCCTCTCCGAGGCGGGCAAGCCCATCGTCCTCAATGCCGACCAGGTCCGTGCCGTCGCCGACCTGTGCGTCAACTGCAAGATGTGCGCTCACGAATGCCCCGCGCGCGTCAATATCCCCAAGCTCATGCTCGAAGCCAAGGCTGCCAACGTTGCCGAGCACGGCCTCAACCGGGCCGACTGGGTTCTGGCCCACACCGAGAGCTTTGCCGCTTTCGGCAGCGCCTTTGCTCCGTTCGTCAATTTCGTGCTGGGCAGCGGTGTGGCCCGCTGGTTTCTGGAGAAGATGTTTCACGTGTCGCGGCGGCGCAAGCTGCCCACCTTCACGGCGCGTAGCTTCCTCAAACTGGCGCATCGACATGGCTTGACCAAGCTGCCCACGTCGGGGCGGCCGCGCGTCGTCTATTTCGTCGACGTTTTCGCCAACTACAACGATCCCTCGATCGCGGCGGCCACCGTGGCCGTGTTGCAACACAACGGTTTCGATGTCTATGTGCCGCCCGGGCAGATCGGCTGCGGTATGGCCCCGCTGGCACAAGGGGACGCCGAGGCGGCGCGCGAGGCCGCCCGCGTCAACCTCCGAATCCTGGCCGACCTGGCCCGCGAAGGAGATACCATCGTCTGCTCCGAGCCCACGGCCGCCCTGATGCTCAACAAGGATTATCTCGACCTCGTCGATACACCCGATGCCCAGGTGGTAGCCGACCGCGTCATCGAACTCACCACGTTCCTGTGGGACCTGCACCAGCAGGGCAAGTTGAAGACCGATTTCGGCAGGCTCGAAGTATCGATCGGGCATCATGTGCCGTGTCACGTGAAAGCCCTGGGGCCGGCGGCTGGCCCGCGCGTGCTGTCGCTGGTGCCCGGGCTGCGCGTCCATCCCATCGACGTGGGCTGCTCGGGAATGGCCGGCACCTATGGCCTGCGCGCCGAGAATTACGAGACCTCGCGCGCCGCCGGGGCTGCCATGCTCGAGGAACTGGCCCGCCCACGCATCCAGCACGGCTCTTCCGAGTGCAGCACTTGCCGCATGCAAATGGAAGATGGCAGCGACAAGCGTGCCCTGCATCCCGTGCAGTATCTCGCCATGGCCTACGGGCT
>JBFWSD010000570.1:0-5227 GCA_050248575.1 Gemmataceae bacterium | reverse complement strand
GAGCGGGCCGCGCGGGTTCACATCAGTGATGGAAATGAGTTCGGCGCCCGACTTGACGTCGAAGATCTGCACGCGGTCAGTGAAGGCGTAGGCCGCCCGGCGCGTGTCTGCGGAATGGGCAATGGTGTACATCGGCCCCCCCTTGGCGACGCTGTCGAGTACGCGCCGCGAAGGCAGCTCGCGCAGCAGCACCCGGGAACGGTCGGCCACGAGCACCGTCTGGTTATCCGGGCCGAAACGAATCCGGCGCACGAAATCCTGAAAGTCCGACATGGTGGCCCGCGTTTGCAGAGTGTCGACGTCCCAGAGTCGCACCGTGCCAGTCTGGTCGCCCGTCGCCATGATCGTGCCGTCGTTGCTGAAGTCGACGGCGCCGACGCCGCGGCGCTGCCGCACCAGTTGCAGGTGATTGCGGTCCTTGAGCGTGTCGAGGTCCCACAAATGGATGCCCCCTTCGTCATCGCCGGCCAGGATGCTCCGGCCATCAGGCGAGAAGGCAACGCTGCGCATGGCGAAGCGATAGCCCTGGAGAGGCGTGCGCTCTTTACGATTGGGGAGGTCCCAGAGCTGCAAGAGGCCGTCAAAGCTGCCCGAGGCCAGCGTGACGCGGTCGGGAGAAAAGGCAACGCAGGCGACTTGTCGCATGTTGCCGTCGAGGCGGCCCACTTCTTGTTTTTCGGGGATGTTCCAGAGCAGGATTTCGCCCACCTGTCCCTGGATGGCGCCGCCAATGGCCAGCAAGTCGCCCGTGAAGGAAAAGTCGAGAGCGTTGCCCTGGTAGGCACTGATGCTGGCGTATTCGGTCCGCCCGGGCAGTTCCCAGACCTTCACCGTGGCACTGGAATGGCCGAAGGCCAGATAGCGGCCATCCTTGCTGATCCGCAACGACTGCAGCGAGCCGGGCGGAATGTCTTCAATCACGCCAATCTCGGCGCCATTGAGCAGGGAGAAGAGCTGGATGAACGCTGTGGTATTGTCCTTTTGCACGGCAACGGCCAGCGTGCCATCGCGGCTGATGGCGACACCGGTCGCTTGCCCCTTGACCTCGAATAGGTGCTTCGAGGTGGGCACGTTCAAGGTCCACAACCGGACCGTGCCGTCCTGGCTGGCTGAAGCAAAGGTCCTGCCGTCGCGCGCGAAGCACAGATCGTTGATGATGCCCTTGTGTCCGTACAGCGTGGCGACCTCGTTGCCGGATTGAACATCCCACACCTTGATGACGTTGTCTTCGCCCGCCGAGATCAGGGTGCGGCTATCACCCGCGAAGGCGATACAGCGGACCTCGTCCTTGTGCCCTTCCAGCACGCGGTATTCCTGGCGGGTCTGCGCGTCGAAGACGCGCACCATCATGTCAAACATCGTGGTTGAGCAGGTGGCCAGCAGCTTGCCGTTGGGGCTGTAGGCCACGCGGCGAATCGCGTACGCGTGGCGCAGTCGATGTTCCCCCAGCACCATGACCAGTTCCTTGGGCTGCCACGAAAACTGTTCCTGCGGCGGGATGCGATTCTTGACATCGGAAAGCCCGAGCCACAAGACGAGCGCGATGAACAAGGCCAGACCGCCCAGGCCGATCAGAATACGGCGCGGATGGCGGCGGACGGCGGACCTGGCCGTCACCACCAGCTCTTTCAGGTCGGCCGGCGCCTGCCGGGCTCGACCCACGGAGCTCAGCAACACTTCGCTCGAGCTGCCCGGCATCTTGAGCGTGATTGCGCCGCGGCCCGGCAGATAGCCAAAGGGCTCGAGCGCGTGGGCTGCTTCCCCCGGGGTCTGGTAACGTTCCTCAGGTTTCTTGGCCATCATGCGTTCGACCACCAGACCCAGTTCCAGGGGGATCTCGGGCCGGATCCGGTCGATCGGCTCCGGAATATCGAGCTGATGGCTGAGCAGCTTCTCGGTAAGCGACTTGCCTGTGAAGGGGACGCGCCCCGTGAGCATGTGATAGAGGCTGCAGCCCAGGCTGTAGATGTCGGAGCGGATATCGACGCGGGCATGCCGCGCCTGTTCCGGGGAGATGTAATCGGGCGTCCCCATGACGGCCCCGGTCTGGGTCAGGCCCTCGCTCGTCTCCGCGTCGGAAACCGAACCGTGCAGCCGGGCCAGTCCCATGTCGAGCACCTTCACCTTGCCCTCGGTGAAACTGACCAGCAGGTTGTGCGGCTTGATGTCGCGATGCACCAGGCCGCGTTCGTGAGCATGTTGCAAGGCGAGGGCTGCCTGCCGCGCATACGCGCAGGCCTGCTCGATGGGCAGTGGCCCGTTCTGCTTCACCATCCGCGACAAGTCCGTCCCCTGTACGTACTCCATTGCCAGGAGCAGCGTGTCGCCGACCTGATCGGCGTCGTAGGCCGTGACGATGTTGGGATGTGCCAGCTGAGCACTGGCCTCGATTTCGCGCAGGAAGCGGTTGACGGCATTGGCGTCGCCCAGGCGATCCTTGCGGATGACCTTGAGGGCCACAATGCGCTTCATCAGCTTGTGCCGCGCCTTGAAGACCTGCCCCATGCCCCCGGAGCCCAGCTTTTCAAGGAGTATGTAGGGCCCCAGCACGAGCTGCTGGCGATCGGTCTGGAAGAGTTGATTGACCTGGTACGGAGTGAGCCAGCCCCGCTCCATGAGTTCTCGCGCCAGCACACGCGGATCGCCGTAGACCGCCGACAGCCGACTCAGCTCTTCCAGCTGCGCACTGTCGAGCAAGCCGCTGTCGCGAAGCTGCTCGATCAGGCTGTCGACGCTATCAATGGTCATCGCGCGGTTGCCGCTCCCTTCAGACCTCCGATTCTAGTTCCTGTTCCGGTCCGAGTCCAGCACCCGCAGCCGGAAGATACAGGTGTGCCAGGCGCAGCGCGGACGCACCGGGATCGCTGACATTGCGTTCAGGCCGGCACCGATTTGCTAGCTGCCGTTCACCGACTCGAAAATGGTGGCGATTCCCTGCCCGGCGCCGATGCACATGGTTGCGAGGCCGTACTTGGCCCCCTTGTCCTTCATGGCGTACAACAGCGTGGTGGCAATGCGGGCTCCCGACGCGCCCAGCGGATGGCCGATGGCGATGGCCCCGCCGCGCACATTGACCTTCTCCGGATCGGCGCCGAGCAGCTTGATGACGGCGAGGGTCTGGGCGGCGAAGGCCTCGTTGATCTCGATCAGCTCGATGTCTTCGAGCTTGAGGCCGGCCCGTTCCAGAGCCTTGTGGGTGGCCGGCACCGGGCCAATCCCCATCACCGAGGGATCGACTCCCGCCACCGCCATCGCCTTGATCCTGGCGATCGGCTTGAGGCCCAGTTCGCGGGCCTTGTCTTCCGACATGATCAAGAGGGCGGCGGCCCCCACGTTCAGCGGGCTGGCATTGCCCGCGGTCACCGAACCGCCGTCCGGCATGAAGGCCGGCTTCAGCTTGCCGAGCGCTTCGAGCGAAGTGTCGCGGCGGATGCACTGATCGCCCTTGAGCAGCTGACGCAGGCCTTCCTCGTCGCGACCCCAGGTCGGGATGATCTCGCGGTCGAACTGCCCGCCGTCGGTGGCCTGGGCCGCACGCTGATGACTGCGCAGGGCAAACTCGTCCTGCGCCTCGCGCGGAATCCTGTGCTGCAACGCCAGGTTCTCGGCGGTCAGACCCATGTTCAAGACCGCCGGGCTGTTGCGATAGAAGAAACGCGGACTGGGATCGAAGCCCGCCTCCATCGGGATGTGCTCCATGTGCTCGACGCCGCCCGCGATCTGCACGTCCTCGCAGCTGGCCGCAATCGACATGGCGGCCTGGTTGATCGCTTGCAAGCTGGAGCCGCAATTGCGATTGACGGTGACGCCGCCCACCTCGATGGGCAAGCCGGCAATGACCGCCGCCATGCGGGCCACGTCGTAGCCCTGTTCCTTCTCTTGCTTGACGCAGCCCCAGTGAATGTCCTCCACGGCCTGCGCCGGAATGCCAGTCCGGGCGATCAGCGCCTTCATCAGGTCGGCGGAAAGATCGTCGGCGCGGACATCGCGGTAGTAGCCCTTCTCAGCGTGCGCGCGGCCCACGGGCGTGCGGACCGCATCGATGATGACAGCCTGTCGCATGAGAACCCCTCGGGGGTAAATGGCCCAGTTTCTGATGACCCTGCACAAGGAAGCCAAATTCAAGGAATGACAGATCACCCATCATTTTGAATTCTGCACTATTTCCCTGTCAGCTTGAGCTTCACGTTGGTCGCCTTGGTCGGGTTGGCCAGGATGACCACGTAGGGCTTCTTGGCCGGGATGGTGGCCGTGAGCGTTTCTTCCTTCTCGACCTTGGATTTGGTGGTGACGACACCGGCAGGGATCTTGGAGTCTTGCGCAAACTCTTTCTGGAAGGCGTCGGCGTCGGCCACGGTGGCGATGTAGACATCAACCGGCCCGCCATCCGACGAGACAATCAGGTTCACGGTCTGTTCCGAGGAGGGCGGGTCGATGATGAAGGCGGCGATCGAGTCGCCCGGTTCCATCTTGACCGTCTTTTCCTGGCTCACTTTCTGACAGCCCGCCACCATCACCAAGAGGGCAAACAGAATCGCAGAACGGCGCATGACGTAACCTCCCGGTTGAAAGAAATGCGAAATGCGAGTAGCGCGCACATGGTAGCGAAGGGGGAAGGTGGCGTCCAGTACTCCGCGGGCACGGGAGAAAAGGGGACGCAGCTCTTTTTCGGAAAAGAGCTGCGTCCCCTTTTTTTTTCTCGACACGAATCGACACGAATGAAAACAGCTCGGCAGACACCGTTGCCCGCGAAGGACACAAATGACATTCGTGTCGTTTCGTGGTCCCACGGACTGACAAACCTGACACGTACTTTTTCTCGGCCCGGCGCATCATTATGGGAAATTGGCCCGCTGCGCAGCGACGGGTGCAATGACTAAGAGCAGACAGAAATCGGCCTTCATAGTGCAAGCGGGGATGCTTCGGGCCGGCGTCCGATAACCCAAGGCACCTGCAAGATCTCGTCATTGAGGCGAAAACATGCTGGAGGTGAGTGCCATTTCGGGGCGCTGCCGGATCCGTGTCGGCAACAAAAGTCATATGGGAGTCAGCAGTTACGGCAAGAGCGGCCGAGGCACGGCCTGGGGGCTTGCACACTCGCGATTCGGCGAGATTCGCCTTAAATCGCCAAGCGGCAATGACCTGAGGCGATTGGCACAACGGGCTTTCTGTGCAAGCGAAGTGTGCAAGCAGTCCGTTCACGGACAGACAAACCTGACACGTACTT
>JBFWSD010000569.1:0-5230 GCA_050248575.1 Gemmataceae bacterium | reverse complement strand
TTGCCCAGCACGTTGCAGTATGACGCGAACAGCGCGACGATCGTGTACGCCCCGGCCTACACGTCGCCGTTCTGGACGCCTCCCGTATTGACGGTGGTGGGCAATACCATCGAGGTGACGGCCCCGTTTTTGGATCATCCGGACAGTCCGGTGTCGGCGGGCATCGTCGACCGGATCGTGATCCAGTACCAGGCGACCGTGCTTGGGCCGCCCACGGCGGGCGCGGCAGCCCCGGGTGCCACGATCATGAACACCGCCAACCTGGGCTACGACAGCTACTTCCTCGATTCGGGCAGTTTCCCGACCCAGAGCCGCGACTACTCGACCGCGGATACCGCTGACATCACCGTCAACTCGAACTCCATCAGCGGTTTCATCTATGTCGACGTAAATAACAACGGGATCTACGAATCGGCCACCGAGCCGCTGATCACCACGCCGGTCGATTTGCGGCTGACGGGCACCGACCATCTGGGTAATGGCGTGGTTGCGACCTTGACCAATGTTACTTCCGGCACATACACGTTCAGCGGCTTGCGTCCGGGCACGTACCAGATTGAAGAGCTGACCCAGCCCACGGGCTATGTGGATGGCATCGATACGCCGGGCGTCATCTTCGGAGCCATCGCGATCTCGGCGAATCCGCCCGGCGACGTGATCGCGAACATCATCATCCCGCTCGACTCGAACGCGGCGGCGACCGACTACAACTTCGGGGAGCTGCTGCCCGCCACCATCGGCGACTTCGTCTGGCATGACCGCAACGGCAATGGCGTGCAGGACAGCGGCGAGCCCGGGCTCGAGGGAGTCATCGTTTCACTCTCCGGCACCGACGACGCAGGCAACTCCGTCTCGGCCGCCATTGCCAGCAACATTAGCGGTGCTTACTCTTTCACCGGTCTGCGCCCGGGCACGTACCAGGTGACCTTCACGACCCCGGGCGGTTTCCGGCCGACCGCCCAGAACTCGCCGCAAGGCACCAGCAGCACCGACAGCGATGGCAACTCGTCCGGCGTGACGGCCAGCTTCACCCTCACTGCCGGCCAGACCAACAACGACATCGACCAGGGCTACTACATCCCGGTCAACCTTGGGGACCGCGTCTGGTTCGACATCAACGCCGACGGCCTGCAAGATCTGGGGGAGCCTGGCTTGAACGGCGTGTCCGTCCTCCTGGACTATGCCGGCCTCGACGGCACGTTTGGCACCGCCGACGATCAGCCCGGCGTGGACAACCGGACGACCAGCGGCGACGGCGACTACCTGTTCAGCAGTCTCGCGCCGGGCACCTATCGCGTCCGCGTCGATGCCACCACCTTGCCTGCCGGGATCAACGATCCCACCTTTGACCTCGACGGCATTGCCACGGCGCACCAGGCCCAGGTGGCCCTGGCTTCCGGCGTCGATAACCTGGGCGTGGACTTCGGCTACACTGGCACTGGCTTCATCGGCGACCGGGTCTGGTACGATCTGGGCACGACCTTTTTCGATATCCTTCCTGACGGCATCGACAATGGCGAGCCCGGCATACCGGGCGTGACCGTGACGTTGATCTGGTTTGGCCTGGACGACACCTTTGGCACCAGCGACGACGTCACCTACACGGACGTGACCGACTTCAACGGCAACTATGGCGTGGGCAACCTGCCCTTCGGCCGCTACCAGGTGACGACCAACGCCACCACCCTCTTCCCCGGGCTGCGCAACACGTATGACTTCGATGGCCCGGTGCTCGACCTGGGCACGTCAACATTCCCTGACGGCGTGGCGGTGGTGCCGATCTCGGCGGCACGGCCCAGTGAGGATGGGGCCGACTTCGGCTACTTCGCCACCAATTTCTTCGGCGACACAATCTATCTGGATTTGGATGGCGATGGCAGCCAGGATGCTGGCGAGCCCGGCCTGGGCAATGTCCAGGTAACTGCTGTCGGGGCCAACACCGGGCTAACCTTCACACGCACCACCAGCAGCAACGGATTCTATCTGTTTGTCGGCTTGCCCGCGGATACGTACACCGTGACCGTCGTGTCATCGACTTTGCCTCCCGGGCTTGGCGTCACCGAGGATCCCGATGTCCCGCTCGACGGCATGGCCACTGTCGTCATGGCAACCGACACGCGCAGGCTCGACATCGACTGGGGCTACGTGGGCAGCAACTCGCTCTCGGGCTTCGTCTATCGCGACTTCGACCTCGATGGCAACCGCGAGCTCGCCGGCACCAATCCAGAGACGGGCATCGCCGGCGTCACCATCACGCTGGTGGGGAACACCACCGCCAGCGGCGGCGCCATGTCGAGCTTCACACTCACGACGCAGACCGATGCCACGGGCGCCTACAGCTTTGTCGGCCTGCCGGATGCGGTATACACGGTGACCGAGACGCAGCCCCCAGCGGTGAATGTCGCGGGCCAGAACGGCTTCTACGATGGCTTCGACACGCCGGGCACGGGGGGCACTTCGGCCAGTTCGCCGGCCAATGATCGGCTCCAGGTCACGCTGGCCAGCGGGCAGCACGGGGTCGAATTCAACTTCGGTGAGATACCGCCCGCGGATCCCTTTGGCTTCGTTTACATCGACTTCAATGAGAATGGCAGCCGCGACGCAGGCGAGCCGGGCATCGCGGGGGTCAGTGTCACGGTCGTGGGGACGGCCTTCGCCGGGACGGCCTTGGCCCGCCCGCTGGTGGCCAGCGATATCTTGCCCGGGGGCAGCTTGACCGTGGTGACGGATGCGAACGGCCGCTGGGAGTTCGCCATCATGCCGCCGGGCGTCTACACGTTCACGGAGACGCAGCCCCTGGCGTTCGACGATGGACTCGAAGAAGACGCCGACCCGAATGGCCCGCCCGCCACGGTGGGCAACGATGTCTTCAGCAATGTGGTGCTCAATCCGTTCCCGGTGCGTGGCCCATTCAACTTCGGCGAACTGGCGGTGAACGGCGAGCTGCGCGGCACGGTGTACGCCGATCCGAACAACAACGGCTTCCGCGATGCAAACGAGGTTGGGCTGCCCGGCGTGACCGTCTTCCTCACCGGTCTCGACCTGGCGAACACGGTGGTCAACGCCAGCGTGGTGACCGATGCGAACGGCAACTTCGCGTTTCTGCGCTTGCGGCCCGGCACGTATCAGCTCAGCGAGGTGCAGCCCCGCTCGTTCCTGGATGGCCTCGACCGGGCAGGCACGCTGGGCGGCATCGTCAGCAACGACTTGGTCGACAGTATCGTCCTGTCTGCCAACCAGGTCGGTATCAACTACCTCTTCGGCGAGCAGGGCTGGAATGCGGGCATGGTGACCAAGCGCAGCTTCCTGGCCGGGGGATCTAGTTTCGACCTGCTGCCGGCCGCGGGGAGTGGCGTGGTGGTGGTCAATCCGATTCCCGGCTCGCCGTTGCAGCTGGCCGGGACAGCATTGCCCGGCATCGGCGTGCCGACCTTGAGCAGCGCACAGCTAGCCCGGGCCGTGGATTCGGCCCTGAACATCTTTGCCGGTCTGGGTGTCGATCCGCTCTTGATCGAACGTCTCAAGGCGTTGTCGTTCCAGATCGCCGATCTGCCCGGCACCGAACTGGGACGGGCATTCGCCAACAACCTCATCGTCATCGACAGCAATGCCGCCGGACACGGCTGGTCGCTCGGCGACAGCGTCGCGCCCGACGAGGTCGATTTGCTCAGCGTCGTCTTGCACGAACTGGGTCACGAGCTGGGCCTGTCGCACAGCCCGGGCTTCATGGACGAGTACCTGGACCTGGGGACGCGGCGGTTGCCTAGCGGCGCGGAGCTGGATGCGTTCCTGAGCGGCCCGGAGCTCGAGTACTTACTGAATGCAGCGCACGGATGACCAGCAATCGACGCGGTGAAATCTTGCTCAATCGCGTTTCGCGTATGGTGCTGGCGGTTACTCGCTTGATATGGCCTACAACTTGCTTGATTTGCAGGGCCTGGAGAGCTTGAGACGAATCTGCTCCGTAGATGACGTTGTGCCCAATCAAAATTGGAACCATTCTGCTCAAGAACCGAATGGCCGTTTTTCGGCGATATCACTGACCCACCACCAGACTGACACACCAGACACGTACCGGTCCTCTGCCCGGCGTAATATCCAGTGACAAAGCGCAACCGTGCGCGATCCGTGAACGCGATGTGTACAAGCGGGCGGTTCAGCGTCAGCTTGCCCCTTGCACACTTCAAGATCGACGATTTTCGCCACAACTTCCGATTTTGCAATGATCTGGAGCGAATCGGCAATGGCCGTCGGAGTGCAAGCAAAGTGTGCAAGCGGCCCGCGAGCTGCCAGGCCAAATGCCACTGTTTCAGCAATTTTGGAGATAACGCAGTGTCGGCAATGAACGGCCATGTATGCACCGTGAAGATTCGAGGACGGGAATGTCGACCGGGCGCTCGCGGGCTGCTTCAGTTCGCGGGCTTGTTCGATCAGTTCAAGAACCTTGCCTTGCAGGTAAATTCGGTGAACGGCTCGTTCCACCAAAAAGAACAACTACTTCGCCAGATTAGCCATTTCGAGCTGGATCGTGCGCACCCAGAATGGACTTCGTAGCATCGAGTCTTGCGGAGGTCTTCATGGCCAATCAGTCGCGTCGCGGCTTCACGCTCATTGAGCTGCTGGTGGTTATGGCCATCATCGGTCTGTTGATCGGCTTGCTCTTGCCGGCCGTACAAAAGGTGCGCGAGGCGGCGAACCGGGTGCGCTGCCAGAACAACCTGAAGCAGTTCGGGCTAGCGCTACACAGCTACCACGCAGCGAACGAAGCATTTCCGCCCGGCTCTCGAAATACCTGGTTCCCCTGGGGCGCGCCGCGCGGGCCAACCTGGTTTGTGTGCCTGCTCCCTTTCGTCGAACAAGAAGCGATCTACCGGCGCTTCGACCCACAGGCGCTGCCCCAGCTGGGCAACGCCAACTTCGCGGGCAACGCCAACTCGCTCGGCCCCGACGCACCGACCTCGATCAGTTTCGCCCTGGCGCTGTGTCCTTCGGACACCACGGGCAGCACCCGCGTCACCCAGTCGTATGGCGCTTATATGAAAGGTAACTACCTGGGCTTTTTCGGGGACCGTGATTACGGCAGCAACGTGTCCGGTGGCCCATCCAGCTCTAATCGGCGGGGCTGGTTTGCTCCGAATGTCGGCCTTCGCATGGCCCAGGTGCAGGATGGCGCCAGCAACACCCTGGCGATTGGCGAATATCTGCGTGGTCTGGCCGGAAACAACGACGA
>JBFWSD010000568.1:0-5234 GCA_050248575.1 Gemmataceae bacterium | reverse complement strand
GGCACGTAGCCGAACTTCTCGTGCAAGACGGGATGGAGGAAGCAGATGACCTTGCGCGTCTTGGTCTTCACGTCGTACTGGACGAGCGGTGTGCCGTCGGCCTGGCTGCCGCCGTGCGCGCCGGCGACGAAGTAGAGGTAGCGGCCCGTCTTGGGGTCGGCATCGATGGAGGCGATGTAGTTCTGGCTGCCCGCCACGCACGGGCCAAGGAACTCGGCCTTTTCGGTCTTGGTGTTGAAGGCCCAAAGGTTGTCGCCGTCGACCGTGTAGACAATGCCTTGCGGCGTTTCGAGAGTGGCGGAGCGGAGGCCCACGGTTGCGTCGATCGGTTGCGGTTCGCCCGGCTTTTCGGGATCGAAGCGGACCAGCTGGGCAGGCCCCTTGGCCTTGCCCGCCGCGCTGGGTTTGCCGTGGAAATAGACCTTGCCCGTGGACTTGGCGAAGATCAAGTAGCGATACGGGCCGTAGTCATCCGAATAGAGCTTCTTCTTGTTCTTCACGTCGTAAGCCAGGAACTGCGGGCCTTTCTTGTTGAGCCCGTCGGCAGTGCCCGCATACCAGATGAGTCGATCGGGATCGAGCAGCCCGGTCGGCATGCTTTGCATTTCCAGCGGGGCGTGGGCAACCACCTCGGTCTTGCCCGACTCGGGATGGTAGCGCAGGATCCAGTCCCCCCCGAACTTGAACGCCGGATTGAAGGCGACGCGCGTGGAGCCGCGATGCGTGGAGAAGTAGAGCCAGCCATCCTTGCCCAGGTCGAGCCGGCTGTGGATCTTGCCCGGCGTGTAGATGCCGTCGGGCAGGTTCAGCGTCTTGCGCAGATCGACGACGCGGTGGAGCGTTTTCTTGTCGGCATCGTACTCGTAGACATAGGCGTTGCCGCCGGGGGACTTGTGATCGCCGATGGAGGAATAGAACTTGTTGCCCACGGCCAGTCCGTCGCCCCAGTTCGACCAGGGATTGCCGGGATAGTCCTGCCCGGGATAGAAGGCGAAGTCCACGGTCGGGGCCACCTTCGCGATCTTGGTATCGGGCTTGAGCTCGGTGGTGGCCCTCAAGAAGTCGGGCGAAGTCACCGTGGCAATCGTCTTGCCGCCGGGCAGCTTCGGCTCTTGATGATCCTGCGCCGGCGCGAGGCCGACCAGCAGCGCAGACAGACACAAAAGACCTGGCAGAATTCGCATCGTACTACCCCCCTCGGTGAGAAGGCAAAGATCAGCCTCCCTTGGACCTGATGATATCGACAACGGTATCCTTGACCGAGTTCATGGCGAGCAAGAGGATGGCGGTGCCGCCGACCATGACGAGCAGCCCGAGCAAGGCCGACAGGAACATGACCAGGGCCGCCCCGTAACTGACGGCGAGGCCGATGGTCATGAACTTGGCATCGGCGCGGCGGGCCTGGATCCCCTTGGTTTCGGCGTACCTGTTCAGGTCTTCGCACAGCCCGGGCAGGTAAATGAAGTTGATGAACGGCAGCACCGACAGCAAGGTCGCCTTGGGCGGAGCGGCGCGGACCTCCCCGTCCTGGATCAGGTTCCAGGCATGGTAGAGGAACAGGATGAAGACCACGATCAAGGCGATGCAGAGCAGGGTGGCCAGCCCGGCGACCACGGCTTGCAAGGCCAGGAGAATATTGATCTGGATGAGGATCTGGGTGAGCAGTTGAAGGAGGACGCCGCCAGCCGACAGCCCGGCCAGGACGAGAAACAGTTTCTCAAAAGTGTCGGCGGGGTAAACGCCGGTCACGCCGCCAGTGAGAAAGACGGGCAAGTTGGCCGCGACATCGGGCGGCAGGTCGTCGCCTCCGGGTGGCGGCGGCGCCGAGGGGGGCGGCGGAGCGGCCGGCGCGGACTCCGCGGCAGCGGGGGCGGGAGCTTGCGGAGCGGGAGCTTGCGGTGCCGCCGCCGCCGCCGGCGCGGACGCCGCCGCTTGCAGGGCCGGGATGCTCAACACCTGCCCGCAGGCCGGACACTTGCCCCGCTTGCCCGCCATGTTGTCGGGCACATTGAGGTTCTTCTTGCAGCCATCACACTGAACAGCGATTGCCATTTTACTTACTTCTCCTCGACGACTAACTTCTGGTCGGCCGCCACGCCTTCTTGTTTGAGCAACGTACCATCGGGCAGCTTCACGGCCACGTCCACCTTGTCGACATCGCCCAGGCCAAAGTGTACCTGGGCGGGCTGCCCGCTCGCATAGCCGTAGCCGGTGCTGATTTCATTGAAACCGAGTAACGCCTCGGGCTTGCCTAGCTGCCCGGCGCGGTAGACTTTCACCTGGGCGCCGATGCCCATGCGATTCATTTTCTTGCCCGTCACCTGCACGTCGAGCCAGTGATTCTTGCCGCTCTCGTTGTGCAAGAGCCGCGAATGATTGCCCTGGAACCAGTTGATCAGAAAGAGATCGACGCGGCCATCGTTATCGTAGTCACCCGACGGGCCGGCCGGATAGTAGACCATCGGCCCTGCGACCGGTTTCGGCGGCACAAAGCGGGGCGGGCCGTCCTTCGCGCCGTGGTTGCGAAAGACCAGCGGCGTGACGTTGCCCTTCTCATCCAGCCAGGCAGCCGAAAGATAGACGTCCGGCCAGCCGTCGTTATCGAAATCCTGGATCTCCACATGCGGGCAGCGGGCGGGCACCTGCTCGGGGAAGCCTACTTCCTTCGTCAAATCGGCGAACTGGGGCACACCGTCTTTCAGACCCTTGTTGAGGTAGACCCGGTTGCGGGCCTTGACGTGATGGATGGCCACCACCAGGTCGAGCTTGCCGTCGCGATCGAGATCGCCAAAGGCAGCCCCGCAGGGCCAATCCTCGCCATCGAGCGGCTTCCAGGCGAACACCTTGTTCAGCTCTTCCGACTCGACGTACTTGTTCTCCTTGGTGCTCAGGAACATGCGGTTCGAGTGACCGATGAAGAAATCGGGCCGCCCGTCCTCGTTGATGTCGGCGACTGCCAGGCCCAGGCCGTAGAGATTGTCGGGCAGCCCGACCTCGGCGTTCACGTCCTTGAACTTCAGGTTGCCCAGGTTCTTGAACAGCACCGTGCGCGGATTCTTGATGAAGCGATCTTCCACCACGAGCAAGTCGAGTAGCCCGTCGCGGTCATAGTCGAAAACGCCAATGTTGCGGGCCGAGAGCAGCTTCTCCGGGCAAGCTCCGCTTTCTTGCGAAACATCGTTGAGCTTGCCCTTGTCATTGCGGAACAGATTGCTGTGCCGCAGCTTTGACTTGGCCTGGATCTCGGGGACCTTGCCCGCCCGGTCGCGCGCGTTGTTGGCAGCATACAGCTCGGGGAAGCCATTGTTGTCGAGATCGGCAAAGACGGCGCCGGAGGTGCGGCCATAGAACTCGACCGCGGGCTGCTTGACCAGCTCGAACTTGCCGTTGCCCAGGTTGCGGAAGAGCCGGGTGGGCACGGGCCCCTTGGCTGGCGCGTATTCCTTGTCGGGGCGATCGCAGAAGCCGCCGACGAAAAGATCGATGCGGCCATCGCCGTCGAAGTCGCCCCAGCAGCCCCCATGCCCCATGATGCCGGCGAGGGGATCGAGCAGCCCGGCCTCGCGCGTCGTTTCCTTGAAGCGAATCTCCTGGGCGGCGACCGATGAACTCGCCAGGCACATCAACAACATGACAAGACAGCAGCGTTTCATCACTCCCCCCTGAAATGATCTACGGTTCCTCGCCGCCGTATTCCTTGCGGTCCCAGATGAGCACGTTGCGGTCCCAGGCGCCGGCGGCCAGGTACTCGCCGCGCGGGGCAAAGGCCAGGCACTGCACTTCGCCCGTGTGCGCCAGTTCCTTCGTTTTTTCCCAGTTTTCTGTGTCCCACAGGAGCACGCGGCCTGGCTGGTTCCAGTCGCCGTCGCCGGTGGCCAGCAGCTTGCCATCCGGGCTGAACGCCAGGCCCCACACGTCCCCCTGATGCGCCTTGAACTCATGGACCAGCTTGCGTTTCGGCACGTCGATGATCAGCACCGTGCCGTAGCGGATGCCGGCGGCGACGGTCTTGCCGTCGCGGCTGATCGCCACCGAGCGGACCTCGCCCAGCTTGGTATGGAAGGATGCCACCTGGGCCTCGGCGCCACCTTTGCCCAGCGGATCGAGGTCGGGCAGCTTTATGCGCGGCAGCAAACGATCCACACTCCAGAAGCGGACAGTGTTGTCGGAGCTGCCCGTGATGAGCAGGCGACCATCGGGCGAGAAGGCCAGGTCGTTGACCCAGACCTTGTGCTGGTTGAGCACGCCGCGCGGCTTGAGTGTCTTGGTGTCCCAGAAGCGGACGGTGCCGTCGAGGGCCGCCGAGGCGAGCGAGGTGCCGTCAGGGGTGAAGGCGACGGCCATCACCGCGCCGGTGTGTCCTTCGAAGGTGTGCAGCTGCCGGCCGGGCCACAACTTCCACAGGCGAACGGTGTGATCGTAGCTGCCCGTGGCAACGAGATCGCTGTCGGGCGAGAAGGTCACGGCCTTCACGTAATCGGTGTGCCCTTTGAGGGTGGCCTTGCGGCGCCAGGTGCCGAGGGAGCGGATGCGGACGAGGTTGTCGGCCCCGGCGGTGGCGAGCAAGTCGTTATCGGGCGAGAAGGCGACGGCCCCGATCCAGCCCTCGTGCGCCTGCAAGACGATCCCGGTGGGCTCTGCGGCAGACGAGGTAATCGACAGGCCGGCACAAAAGGTTAGCCCGGCCAGCAAAAGGTAGCCACGCATCCTGAGTTCGCTCCGCGCGCCGATGATCGAGAGAAAGGCGATCTGCCAGTAGTGTGGCGTGTGCAGCGGAGGAAAGTCCAGCGAAAAAGAGCGGCTGGCAAAAAGCAAATGCTGGGTTGGAATCCACGGAAGGAGGAATGACGGGCAACTCTTCGATGCTATTGAGTACGACCCCGCCAGGGGTACCAGACATTAGCCGGTGGTCGAAGACCACCGGTAAACAGCGATCAAATTGAAAACGACCCCGTCAGGGGTCGCAGAGCCTGACGGGGTCGTGGGTTGAATTGGGTTGAATTGGGTTTCCGAACCGGTGGTCTGCATTGCGCTTCGACCACCATCTAATGTCTGCGACCCCTGACGGGGTCGAAAGCCCGGCCTCGTCGCGCGAGGCCGGGCTTCACTATTATCCACACTTACTTCGGCTTGTCCTTGTCGGTCCGGAAGGGGGAGGCGGGCAGCCCGTCCTTGTTGGACAGATTCGGCTCTGCCAGCTGGTCCCAGCCGAAGCGGACGTGCACCGGCTTGTC
>JBFWSD010000567.1:0-5239 GCA_050248575.1 Gemmataceae bacterium | reverse complement strand
AGGACTGGAACGAGCCCCACGCCCAGTGGTTCGTGGGGGGCAAGCTCACTGCCTGCTACAACTGCGTCGATCGCCACCTGCGCACGGCCCGCAAGAACAAGGCGGCCATCATCTGGGAAGGGGAACCGGGCGATTCGCGCATCCTGCGCTATGCCGACCTGCACCGCGAAGTCTGCCGCTTCGCCAACGTGCTGACCAACCTGGGCATCAAGGCGGGCGACCGCATCACCCTCTACATGCCGATGATCCCCGAACTGGCCATCGCCATGCTGGCCTGCGCCCGCATCGGGGCCACCCACTCGATCATCTTCGGCGGCTTCTCGGCCGACGCGGTGGCCGATCGCAACAACGACGCCGGGGCCCGTCTGGTCGTCACCGCCGACGGCGGCTGGCGGCGGGGCAAGATCGTCCCCCTCAAGAAGAACGTCGACGAGGCGCTGGAGAAGTCCCCCACCGTCGAGAAGTGCATCGTCTACAATCGCTGCAACGAGAAGATCGACATGAAGCCGGGCCGCGACCTCTGGTGGCACGACCTCATGGAACAGGCCTCCGCCGATCACACCGCCGAAGCCTTCGACGCCGAACATCCCCTCTTCATCCTCTACACCTCCGGCTCCACGGGCAAACCGAAGGGGGTCCTGCACACCACGGCGGGCTACCTGCTGGGCACCTCGCTCACGCACAAGTGGGTCTTCGACCTGAAGGAAGACGACACCTACTGGTGCACGGCCGACATCGGCTGGGTCACGGGCCACAGCTACATCGTTTACGGCCCGCTCTGCAACGGGGCCACCACCGTCATGTACGAAGGAGCGCCCAATCATCCCAAGGAAGACCGCTTCTGGAGCCTGATCGAGAAATACCGGGTCAACTCCTTCTACACGGCGCCGACGGCCATCCGCGCCTTCGTCAAGTGGGGCGATCAGTGGCCCAACGGACACGATCTTTCCAGCCTGCGCTTGCTCGGCACCGTAGGCGAACCCATCAATCCCGAAGCCTGGATGTGGTATCACGAGGTGATCGGCAAGAAGCGCTGCCCGATCGTGGACACGTGGTGGCAGACCGAGACGGGCATGATCTTGATCGCGCCGTTGCCCGGCGCCGTGCCGACCAAGCCGGGCTCGGCGACCAGGCCGTTGCCCGGCGTGGTTGCGGAAATCGTCGACAAGCAAGGCTTGCCCGTGCCGGCCGGCTCGGGCGGGCTGCTGGTCATCAAGCGGCCCTGGCCCGCGATGCTCAGGACCATCTACGGCGACGACGACCGCTATCGCCAGCAATACTGGGGGCAGATCCCGCACGTCTACTTCACCGCCGACGGCGCGCGGCAAGACGAGGACGGCTACTTCTGGATCATGGGCCGCGTCGACGACGTCCTCAATGTTTCGGGGCACCGCCTCAGCACCATGGAAGTGGAAAGCGCGCTGGTGCATCATCCCAAGGTCGCGGAGGCGGCCGTGGTCGGGCGGCCCGACGATCTCAAGGGCGAAGCCATCGCCTGCTTCGTCACCCTCAAGGGAGGCATCGAGGCCTCGGAAGAATTGAAGAAGGAGATCCGCGATCACGTGGCCCACGAAATCGGGGCCCTGGCGCGGCCCGACGACGTGCGCTTCACGGAAGCCCTGCCCAAGACGCGCTCGGGCAAGATCATGCGCCGGCTGCTCCGCGACATCGCCTCGGGCAAGACCACCACGGGCGACACCACTACCCTCGAAGACTACAGCGTCCTCGCCAAGCTGCGCGAGTCCGACGAGGGATGAGTTGGCGATTGTCGATTTTAGATTTTGGATTTTAGATTTTAGATTTTGCAGTCTGCGAGGCGGATTCTGGACTAATCCAAAATCGAAAATCGAAAATCTGAAATCGACAATCGATGTCTGCGAGGCAGATTCTGGACTAATCCAAAATCGAAAATCTGCTTTCCAAAATCGAAAATCGAAAATCTGAAATCGACAATCGAAAACAGGTGAATCGATGACTGCCACTGAGCCAAGAATCCGCTCGACTGCCCCCACGCTGGTTTATGTCGTCGTGTTCGTGGTGGTGTGCGGCACCGTGGCCGGGCTGGTCTTCTTCAATCATCCCCCTTTTCCGCCCGCGGGCAGTGAATCGAATCCTGCGCCGGGCAAGAGCTCCAGCTGGGCCCCCTTGCTCGATCGCGCCTTTGCCGTGGGCGTGGATCGCCCGCTCGCCGAGCGACTCAACTATGCCGTCCTCGACGAGGGCCACGGCACCGCGATCCTCCTCCGCGACGATCCCGACGCCGCGGGCAAGAAACTCTTCGGCCAGCACTGTGCCAGCTGCCACAACTTCGGCGCGGATTTTCACAGCGACAAGTCCAAGGCCGCCGACCTCAAAGGCTTCGGCACGAAGCCATGGATCGCCGGGCTGCTGGCCGATCCGGGCAGCCCGGCCTACTTCGGCCACACCAGCCTCGACGGCATGACCAAGTGGGTGCAGCGCACGCGCAGGAACGCCGCCAAGGACAAGCAAACCCAGCAACTGGAGGCAGACTTCGACACCCTGGCGGGCTGGCTCGCCAGCCATCCACGCGCCGAGGTCCCGCGTGCCAACGATCCGCCGTCGACCTTCGCGCGCGGCTACGGCATCTTCTACGACTACTGTTCCGAATGCCATTCGTACAAGGCGCAATCGGCCCGCGATGCGCTCACCGCCCCCGACCTGGCGGGCTACGGCGACGCCGACTGGGTGCGGTTGATGATCCTCTCGCCCAATCACGTCGTGCGTTACAGCGTGAAGAACACCATGCCGCTGTTTCGCGATCTCGACGGCCCCGAAGGGCAGAACACCCGTCAAGAAGTGGCCCGCCTCAGGGACTACTTGCTCATCCAACTCGACGGCGACGACCCGCGCCGCGAGGAGAAACTCAAGCAGATCGAGAACTCCACGCACCTCGCGAACCTGTCCGGCATCGACCGCGAACTGATCATCCGCTACGTTTTGCAGCCGTGATCCGGGATGAGCCAGGCCGACCAATTCACGTTGCCCCCACTGCGAGCCGCACGAACAGACAAGAGTGACAAGTACTTGTCCACGGCCCGGCGTATCATCATGTGAAATGCGGCCGCTGCGCCTTGTAAGGGGGATGTCGAATGATCTGTCAACCAGAGTCGCTCAACGTCAACAATCGATTCGGAAGTCGTGTGGCCAGCGAGACTTGGGGCGTTTGTTTGCGCACTTTTTGCCTGGCGGCGATGGCGTTCTGGCGCAAAGCAAAATCCTGCAATGGCTAAGAGCAACGCGACATGGGTCGTCATTGCGCAAGCGGGGATGGTTCACGGATAGAACGGCCGAGACTTCTCCGCACCTTGACTCGGCGCTCAGCTCAGCGATCACTTTCATTGACGGATTCCCGGCACCGAGGATAATAGACGGGGGAATCGGGAACTGTTCGCCTACCCATCTTCGACAAAGAACTGGAGCGTGCACGATGAAGGGATGCATAAGAATGGCCCTGCCGATGGTCTGTGTAGCCGCCCTGCTGGCTTCCGGGCTGCGCGCCGCCCCCCCCACCGAAAAGGAAGTGAAGGTACTCGTCACCAAGGGCTACGACTTTCTAAAGAAGTCCCAGAACGAAGACGGCAGCTTCTCCCCGCAGCGGGCCGGGCCAGGCATCACCGCCCTGGTCGTCACTGCCCTCCTGAAGAATGGCTACGATGCCAGCGATCCCGTCGTCGCCAAGGCGCTTGCCTCTCTCCAGAAAAACGTGCAGAAGGATGGCGGCATCTACAACCGCTTCCTGGCCAACTACACCACGGCCATCTCCGTGATGGCCCTCAAGGAAGCCAACAAGGACGGCAAGTACGACACGATCCTCAAGAACGCGTCGGCGTTTTTGAAGAAGCTACAGCACGAGGGGGACCCGAAGGATCCCACCTTCGGCGGCACGGGCTACGACGCCAAGTCGCGGCCCGACATGTCGAACACGCAGTTCTTCATCGACGCGCTCCTGGCGGCTGGCGTCCCCAAGGATGATCCCGCCGTGCAGAACGCCCTCAAGTTTGTCGGCCACTGCCAGAACCTGCCCGGCGAGACCAACCAGTTGCCCTTCGCCAAGAAGACCAGCGACGACGACAAGGGCGGCCTGACTTACGTCCCCATCGACAGCGACGAGAACCGGCACCGCACTCCCGACGGCGGGCTGCGTTCGCTCGGGGCCATGACCTACGCCGGCCTGAAGAGCTTCCTCTATGCCGGCGTCTCCAAGACCGACCCGCGCGTGAAAGGGGCCGTCGACTGGATCCGCCGCCACTACACGCTCGACGAGAACCCCGGCATGGGCAAGGCCGGCCTCTACTACTATCGCCACACCTTCGCCAAGGCCATGGAAGCCCTCGGCGAAGACCCCTTCGCCGATGCGAAGGGCACCAAGCACGACTGGCGCCGGGAACTGTTCGACGCCCTCAAGAAGGATCAAAAGCCCGACGGCAGCTGGGTCAACGCGGGCGACAAGGCGTTCGGCGAATCGGACCCGAACCTGGCCACGGCCTTTGCCCTCCTGGCCCTGAGTTACACGACGAAGTAAACGAGGCACCGCGCGAAGCGATGAAATCAAGGAGCTCTGCGAACATGCGTACCCCCATTTGCTCGATTCTCGTGGTTGGAAGCTTGCTCGTGACTTCATCCTTCGCGCGGGCCGAGGATGCCTTCGACTTCTACACCAACCCCATCCTCATGAAGGCCCCCAAGGCCGCGGGGGCCAAGGAAATCAAACAGCTCACCCCCGAAATGATTGCCGACGCCGATCAGGTGTTGCCCAACATCACGGGCGGCTTCCTCGTCGTCCACACGCACGGCGATCGCTGGGCCAAGCTCATCGTCCAGTCCGCTTTCCGCAAGTTCGGCGACGACAACATCCCCATCCTCCTCGTGCAACGCTACGTCACCTACAAGGAAGACGACGAGCGCACCATCCGCGCCGAGGGCAAGAACCTGAACCTCTTCGACGGCTATCGCTTCAACCTCTCCATCGGCCAGATCGTGCCCGAGAACGTGGAGGCCGACCTGCGCTTCGTCTCCAAGGACGGCAAGACCTACCTGGAAACCGTCGGCTCGGCCCAGATGTTCCTGATGACCAAGCCCATGCCCGAGGCCGAGCCCAGGAAGGTCGACAAGCTGAAGGTCGGCGAAAACTTCATCCCCGAGTACTTCGCGGGCAAGTTCAAGCTCTACGACGACGGCCGCCGCTCCGGCACCCTCGAGCTCAAGGTCGACGACAAGG
>JBFWSD010000566.1:0-5245 GCA_050248575.1 Gemmataceae bacterium | reverse complement strand
TCCGCCAGGGAGCCCAGAAGATGCTCGCCGAGGCCATCAACGCCGAGGTTGCCGATTGGATCGCAGCACGCCGCAGCTGCCGCGACGACCAAGGGCACCAGCAGGTTGTGCGCAATGGCTACCTGCCCAAGCGCACGATCACCAGCGGCACGGCAGCATCGAAGTGCGGCAGCCACGCGTGCACGATCGGCAATGGCGCCCTGGGCTTCTGGAAGGCGTTGCCGCAAGTGTTCGAGACGACGCGCCCGCAGCGTTGCTGGGTGCACAAGACAGCGAATGTGCTCGACAACCTGCCCAAGAGCATGCAGTCGAAGGCCAAGAGCATGCTGCACGCCATCTACCAGGCCCCGAGCCGTGCCAAGGCGGAGCAACCGTTCGATCTCTTCCTCAAGAGCTTCGGAGCAAAGTACCCGAAGGCGACCGAGTGTCTGGCCAAGGACCGGGACAGCCTGCTGACGTTCTACGACTACCCGGCCGAGCACTGGTTGCACATCCGCAGCACGAACGTGATCGAGTCGGTGTTCGCGACGGTGCGGCTGCGCACGGCGAAGACGAAGGGCTCGGGGAATCGCGAGGCCTGTCTGAGGATGGTGTTCAAGCTGATGGAGTCAGAAGCGCTGGCGGGCCTTGAATGGCACCGCCCTCCTGACCGATGTGACCGCGGGCATCGCCTTCGTGGATGGAGAGAAACAAGAGGCCGCCGCCTGATGTCATCCACAACTATTGACAATAACCCGGGGAGCGATGACGATTGAGCAAGCGGCGTGGTACACGAAGACAGGAGGGTACCTCCAATCGAAGAGCTTTGTTCTAGCAGAATATTCCCAATGATCCCCAGGCGAGGAACCTCGGGACAGTAGGTACGCCTGGGAACTACACCAAGGTGCTCAAACCATCAGATGGTCAGGACCGTAAAGCCGAGAGTCATGGACACCATCGACTACGACATTGTTGCTGTATTGAAAACGATGGGCCGAAACGGCACTCCCGTCCCCACCATGCTAAGGCACATTCTGCACGTTCAGAAAATGGCCAACAACCTCCAATTTGGTCAGTATCTCATGAAGGCATTTGGTTTAGAGCTTCTCCAAGTCAAGATTATCGGCGGCTGGTCAGCGGATGGATCCGGTGAGATTTCAGATTCACAGTTACACGAATCACTTATTGGGTTCATCAAGGCTAACGAGCCGATTTGGGATCAATAGCACTGACCGCAAGTCTTCTCTTGCCTTGCGTTGAGCCCTCAGTCTCTTGATTCACGGGCGGTGTCAGGAGCAAAGCTAGGCAGGAAAAACGCCACGCTGGCCAAGTAGAATGGGCGTTGTGCCCCCTACGTAATTCTCGCCACTTTTGAAATACCTGCCACTTCCGGGGCGAAAATAGGTAGATGAAATCCCGGGCCGATTTGTGAACCACGAATCTGCACGAATCGACACGAATGAAAACAGGTCGGCAGACACCGTTGCGCGCGAAGTACCGAAATGACTTCGTGTCGATTCGTGGTCCCACGGACAGACAAGCCTGACACGTACTTTTCCCCGGCCCGGCGCAGCATTATGGGAAAGTGGCCCGCTGCGCATGTGCCATTCAGCTCCGTCCCTCTTTTCCGCACGTGTGTGGGTGATGATAAATGTGATTGAGTGAGTGCCGTTTCGGGGCGCTGGCCAATCCGTGTCGGCTACAAAAGTCACATGGGAGTCAGCAGTTACGGCATGAGCATGCGGGCCATGGCCTGGGGGCTTGCACACTCGCGAATCGGCGAATTTCGCCTTAAATCGTCAAGCTGCAATGACCTGAGGCGACTTGCATAACAGGCTTTATGTGCAAGCGAAGTGTGCAAGCTGTCCGTTCTCGGACAGACAAACCTGACACGTACTTTTCCCCGGCCCGGCGCATCATTATGGGAAATTAGCCCGCTGCGCTTCGCGACGGGAGGTGTCGAATGATCGGTCAACCAGTGTCGCTCCGTGTCACAACCAGAGGCAAAAGTCGTTTGCCCACTGTGGCTTGAGGCGTTTGTTTGCGCACTTTTTGCTTTTCGGGGCAGGTGATTTGATGCAAATCAAAATCCCGCAAGGGCTAAGAGAGATCGGAAATAGGCCTCCATTGCGCAAGCGGGCATGCAGCGCTTGCGTTTGGTCATGGAAGTGGCATTCACCTGACAAGTAGTTTCGCTTCGCCCGGCGTCGATGCTTCGCGGTTGATTGAATTGACGAAGTGGCGACACCCCTTTTCGCGGATGGCCACAGTCGCCTTGCCGGGCAGTGGTGTGCGAAGCAAGGTGCTACTACAATGGCGGAGCTTTGACTCGCCAGGCTCTTCATGGGAGTAACGCATCATGAATTCACGCTGCCTGTTTGTGCTGGTTGCTTTCTGTTTCGCTGCGGCCCCTGTGACAGCGGCCGAGAAGACCAACGTGCTCTTCATCGTGGCCGACGATCTGCGCCTCGACCTGGGCTGCTATGGTTCGGCCGCCAAGACGCCGAACCTCGATGCTCTGGCCGCACGCGGGCTGCGCTTCGACCGCGCCTACTGCCAGCAGGCCTTGTGCAATCCGTCCCGTTCTTCCTTCCTGAGCGGGCGGCGGCCCGACACGTTGCACCTTTACGTCAACGGCACCCATTTCCGCGACCAGAACCCCGACGTGGTCACCTTGCCCCAGTGGTTCAAGCAGCACGGCTACGAGTCGCGCTGCGTGGGCAAGATCTTCCACAACTGGCACACCAAGGAGAAAGGGGATCGCCGCTCGTGGAGCGCCGACGAGTTCTTGCACTACGCCACGCACGGCGACGATGCGCCCGAAGTGAAGGGCAAGCCGCCCGCCAACGAGGCCATCGCCATTCGCAACTACGGCAAGGTGCCGATGTGCGAGCGCATGGACGTGCCCGACGAGGCCTACTACGATGGCCGCGTCGCTGCCGAGGCGGTGAAGACGCTGGCCGCCCTGAAGGGCAAGCCCTTCTTCCTGGCGGTTGGTTTCTGGAAGCCGCACGCGCCGTTCAACGCACCCAAGAAGTACTGGGACATGTACGACGCGAAGAAGCTGCCCGCGCTCAATCCGGCGCGGCCCAAGAATGCGACCGAGTGGGCCTTTCACGATAGCCGCGAGATCCTCGGCATTCCGCCCAAGCAACTCGAGCCGAGCGAAGCCCAGGTCCGCGAGATGCGGCACGGCTACTTCGCCAACATCAGTTACATGGACGCCCAGGTGGGCAAGGTCCTCAAGGCCCTGGAGGCGAACAAGCTTGCCGACGACACGGTTGTCGTCTTCGTGGCCGATCACGGCTACCACATCGGCGAGCACACGCTGTGGGCCAAGACTTCATGCTTCGAGTACGACGCGCACGTGCCGCTCATCATCGCGTCCCCGGGCCTGAAGTCCGCGGGCAAGTCCACCACGGCGCTGGCCGAGCTCATCGATCTCTATCCCACGCTCGATGAACTGTGCGGCCTCGACAATCCAAAAGGGCTGAACGGCGTGAGCCTGGCGCCCGTGCTCAACGATCCGGCCAGGACAGTGAAGCAAGCAGCCTTCACGCAACATCCGCGGCCCGCTTATTACGATCGCACGCCGGCCGGCGTGCCCGACGCCATGGGCTACAGCGTCACCACGGGCAACGTGCGTTACACGGAATGGCGCGACTGGAAGACGGGCAAGGTGCTGGGCGCCGAGTTCTACGATCACGGACGGGATCCGGTGGAACTGACCAATCAGGCGGCAAGCGCACAGGATACGGCTGCGTTCAAGGCGGCCCGGCAGGCCCTGCACGCGCAGTTCCCGCCCGACCTGGCGCCGGCCAAGCGATGAGGGCTACTCCTCTTCTTCGATGCGCTCGGGCAGTTTCCAGAGGCGAATGCTCTGGTCCTTGCTGCCGGAGAGGCCGAACTTGGCGTCGTTGGTCATGGCGACCGCGAGCACCTCGTCGGTGTGGCCCGTGAAGGAACTGATTTGCTTGCCGCTGCGTACGCGCCAGAAGCGGACGGTGTTATCGGAAGCGCCCGAGAGAATACGGCCATTGTTGCCGGCGATGGCCACACTGTTGACCGGCCCGGTGTGTCCGGCCATGCAGCGTGCTTCCTTGCCCTCGTTCAGGTTCCAGATGCGGACGAAGTTGTCGCTGGTGCCGAGCACGGCGAACGTCTCGCCGGCGAAAGCAATGGAATTGGCGTAAACAGTCTTGAGATCGATGCGGCGCTGCTCGCGGAACTTGTCGCCACCCCAGAGCCGAACGGTGCAGTCCTTGCTCGAGCTGAGGATGAGGCGGTTGCCCAGGGCCACCGCGACGGCGATGACCTCGGCGCGGTGGCCGCGCAGTTGACGCAGGGTGCGGCCGGTCTCGATCTCCCAGAGTACATTCATGGCCCGCTTGGTGCCCGAGAGCACGAAGCGGCCCCCGTGCGACATGGCCACTGCCAGCACTTCGCCGTCGAAGCCGCGGAAACGACGTACTTCCTTGCCGCTTTCCGCCTCCCACAGCCGCATGAAGCCCTGGCTGTCGCCGCACACCACGTGTTTGCTGTCGGCCGAGATCGACACGCCGTTCACGGTGCTGTCGATGGTGAAGACGTGCTTCGGCGCACCCGTTTCCATGTCCCAGATGCGTACGGTCTTGTCGCGGCCGCCGCTCACGAAGAACTTGTTGTTGGGGGCGATGGCCAGCGCGGTGACCCAGTCGGTGTGCTTGGTGAAGCGGCCACACTCGCCGCTCTGTTCCTTGAGGAACTCCTGGGCAGCCAAAGCCACTTCGTCATTGGGCGATACTTCGAGGAGCTGCGTCACCGTGAGCCGGGCTCCCATGTACTCGTTCTTCTCGATCTGGTCAGCCAGGATGGCTTGCAACTCCTGAGGTTTCTTGGCCTTCTTTGGCTTGTCCTTTGGCTTTTCTTTCTTTTCTTCTGCCTGGTCTCCGGTGGAGGTAGCCAGCGCCTTGAGCACCGGCTCGGGAGCCGGCCCCACGGGGGCGCCAGGAATGGCGGCGGGCATTTCACCGCTGTCGAGCATGCGCCGGCGCTTGGCCAGCAAGTCGGAGTCGGACAGCCCACCCTTGCGCTTGGGGGGAGGCGGTTCGAGGGAGTCGGGCGGCTTGACCCCCTCGGGCTTGAGAGTCGGTTCGGGCCTGGGCGCTTCAACGGGCGGCCTGGGTGTGGTGCCCGCCCAGCTGGGGCTTTCCAGGTTTTGGCGATTGCGCAGCTGTTCGTACTTGCTGAGCGCGGAGCGCGGCGTGGGCGTCATCTCGATGTTGGC
>JBFWSD010000565.1:0-5249 GCA_050248575.1 Gemmataceae bacterium | reverse complement strand
TATTTGACCTGGCGCAATCGGCAACGGGATCTTTCGCTGGTAGCATGGACGACCTTCAAGAGGCATAACTCATTGGCAGCATGAGGCACGGCATGGGAAAGTTGCCAAGTGAAAATGGCACTAGCCCCCGGAGAGTGCCATCGGCCGCCGCGCAAGCGCAGCGGGCGCGGCAACGCCGGTCGGGCCGATGACCCGGTACGCCGCCGGTGTGAAATTCTCACGCGTCAGCGGCGCCAGGCAACAGAGCTCGTCCCCCCGGGCGTGGCCGGGGTTGCTGTCCACGAAGAAACGCACGTGCGCATCGGTCAGCCGTTCGGCCGTGATCGGAGCGATGTCGTGGCGCAGGAAATCTTTACCAGGGGAGGCAACGATCACGCCGCGGGCCGCGTCGTAGTCGTCGGCATAACGATCGCGCGCCAGGGCGTCGATGGCAAGCTGGGCCCAGCCCGGCGTCGGGGCCGCCAGCCTTGGATAGTATTCGGCGAAGAAGAGGGGCAAGAAGCGATAGGTCTTGTAGCCCTTCGAGATCAGGAACCAGTAGAGTTCGCCCCCGGGATGGGCGTCGATGAGCGACAAGGCAAAGCGGCCCCAGGTGCTGGCGAGGGCTCGATCGCCCCAGAAGCGGCGATCGACGATGGTGTCGCCGGAGAAGAGGGCGCGGAGCGGGCGGCCCGCTGCCGCCACGTCGAGCAAGACCTGGGTCGAGAAGCCGAGCACTTCGCCTGCGGGGGACTCGACCAGGATGGCCCACTGTTTCTCTTCCAGATCCGCATCGAAGCGCGGGCGGGCCACGTTGTGGTAATGCGCGTCCATGAGCGCGAACATCTGCCCGCGTTCCGTGCCGGTCAGCTCATCGATGCGGGCCAGTCGCCCTGTCAGTTTCATGGTCGCCTCACAGTGTTCCAAGTTCCAGGTAAGGGGGCCGGCCATCGAGCGTTTTGCGCAGCGTATCGCCGTCTTGCCAGCACACGTGATAGAGGCGCGTGACATACCAGCGCGCCGGAAAAGAGCGCAGCGCGGGCAAGAGCGGATCGTGCTCGTGCAAGCCGAGGGCCAGGTAGTCGGCCTGGGCGGACAGAGCCCGCGCGCAGGCCTGTTGCACCAGGCTGGCAAAGAGCGCGGCGTCGTTTTCCTTGACGAGTGGAAGCGCCCCGGACACCAGTTGCAGCGATGTGCCCGGCGCGGGAAGCGTGGGCCAGCCGCGCCAGCGCGACCAGAGATTGTGGCTGCCCCGCAGCCAGCGCATGGGCCAGGCGTAGCTGTGGACGACCGATTGCCGGTAGCAGCGTTGATCCCAGACGGCGAGCGTGCCCACGATCGCGCCGTCGCGCAGGGCAAGGAGAATGTCTTCGGGCCGCAAACCCGTAAAGGTTCCCTCGTTGAGGTCGGCTTCCGCATAGCACGGGAAGAACTGGCGGCCTGGCCCGGTCTCACGCAGGAATCTGACAATCGCGGGCACATCGTCGCGCATGGCCGGACGAACGAGCTGCGATCGGGCAGGCCGGGGGCGTGAGCCCTCGGAGGACCTGTCATCGTCTTTCCTCCGGGGGCTCACATCTCCGGCTCGCCAAGAAGCGACAATGCGCACGGGCAAGAGCGCCGTGTGAAACAGGCCCGCATCATGATAGACGGGCAAACCGGCACGCCCGCCCAGCAACACTTGCTGTGCCGCGGCGTTGTCTTCGGCAATGGTCGTCAGGTAGAGGCGGGTGCGCCCGTCGCGGTGCAGTTCCTTGAAGTAGCGGTAGCCCCGCGCGACGAGTCCATGATTGCGATATTCGTTCAAGAGCCGCAGCGTGCCGAGGTAACCGATGGGCTGCGGTTCGCCGTTGACGAAGCGGTCGCGCACCGAGCGGCAGCCGAAGCCGATGAGGTTGCCCGTGTCGAGCGCGCGGGCAGCCACGACTTGCCGGAGCGGGCCGTCCACGCCGGCGGCGGCGAAGAAGCTCGGTTCGCGTTGGAAACCGATCGAGATATTGCCCGGCATTGGCGTCGCCCGCAGGATGGCGCGCAGATCGGCGTCGTCGGCCGGCGTGGCCAGCTCAAACCGGTAGCGGCTCATCGATCGGTTCCGGTTGCGGAGTCTTGTGGTCGGCGAGCTTGCCCGCGCCCAGCAACAGACCTTGCCTGAGGTCGATGTCGAAGTGGGCGCTGACATTGAGCCCGAGATAAACGGCGATCATGGCAGCACTGCGTGCGTTGGCCTGGCGATCCCAGAGCCGCGCGGCCAGCGAGCCCCAGCCATAGAACTGCCGGCGGGCATCGAGGCAAAGTGCTTCCAGCTCGCGCGGGGACATCTTCCTGGGTTGAAAAACCACGTCGCCAACGCGGGTGTCGGGATCGAGCCACCAGCGCGGCTTGAGCATGCGGCCCTCCGCCAGCAGCCGGTGATAGAGCGGCGTGCCGGGGAAGGGGACCAGGTGGTTGAAGGCGGCCAGGAACAGCTTGTGTTCGCGGGCAAAGTCGATGCTGCGCTGCACCACCTTCGCATCGTCGTTGTCATAACCGAAGACGAAGGTGCCGTAGACCGCCAGCCCGTGGGCGCGGAAGCGCTGGAGGCTTTCCGCGTAGCTGCAGGCGGCCAGGTTCCAGTCCTTGCCCATGTCGCGCAGGTTGGCGGGGTCGAGCGATTCCATGCCGATGAGCACGCCCTTGCAGCCGCTCTTCACCATGAGCTCGAGCAGTTCGTCGTCCTGGGCGATATGGATGCTGGCCTGCCCGACCCAGCCGATCTTCAAGGGGATGAGCGCGCGGCAGAGCTCGCGCACCTTGGCGGGCTGGCTGACGATGTTATCGTCGACGATGAAGAAACGTTTGCTGCCCGTGTCGGCCATCTCGGCGGCGACTTCTTCGGCGGGGCGGTGGTTCTGGCTGGCCCCGTGAAACGCGGTGATCGAGCAGAAGTCGCACTTGAAGTTGCAGCCCCGCGCGAACTCGACCAGCGTGATGTTCTGATAGCGTTTGCCCTGGAAGATCTGCCGGCGCGGCTTGATGCCGGCCAGAACGCGCTTGCCGCGACCGTCGTAGACGGGCTGCAAGCAGCCCTGCCGCGCGTCGTCGAGGACCTGCTGCCAGACCGGCTCGGCGTCGCCGACGATGATGGCGTCGGCTTCCTGGGCCGCTTCCTCGGGAATCAGCGTGACGTGATAGCCCCCCAGCACCACCTTGACGCCGCGGGCACGAAACTGCCGCGCAATGCGATAAGCACGCAAGGCCGTGAAACTCTCCACGCTGATCGCCACCAGGTCGGTCGGCTCATCGAGCGGGATCTCTTCCATGCGATCGTCGTAGAAGCGCACATCGACTGCGGGGGGCGTGAGACTGGCCAGGAGCGCCATCGACAGAGGCTCCATCTGCCAGGCGCGCACGTAGGGCCTGTTCTCCTTGCGGCCCACCGAGGGATAGATGAGAGTCAGTCGCATGGTTTACTATTCGGTTGGTCGAGCCTCAGCCCGCGCCGGCCAGCGCCTCGTGCTCAACCTTGTTCTCTTCCTTGTAAATCGGCCAGGTGCGGCTCGACAGATTGCGGGCATAGAACTGGTAGCCAAAGTTGGTCGACAGCCACAAGGGCAGGATCGACCAGGGCGCGCCGAGCAGCCGGCGGCCGATCGAGCGCCACGAGTAGCTTTGCCGCCACGACCATTCCAGGCCCTCTTGCAGGCGTTCGGGAGTCATCTGTTTCGGCTGAATGACCACGTGTTCCACGTCGTAAAGCGACCAGTTCTTATGCAGCAAGCGGCCCTGGGCTTGCAGGCGGTGGTAAAGCGGTGTGTTCGGGAAGGGCGTCACCACCGCGTAGCGGGGCAGATCGATGCGGGCTCGATCCACGAATTCCACCGTGCGTTCGAAGACAGACTCGTCGTCGGAATCGAAGCCGAAGACGAAGCAGCCCTGGATTCCGATGCCATGATCGTGCAGTTTTTTGACCACGTCGGCGTACTTGCCGGCGGCGTGAAAGTGTTTGCGCGTGCCATCGAGCGTGGCCTGGCTGATGGACTCGAAGCCGATGAGCAGCCCTTTGCAGCCGCTCTTTTGGGCCAGCTTGAGCAGTTCGTCGTCCTCGGCGATGCGCGTGGTGGACAGCCCGACCCAGCGCATGCGCAGCGGGATCATGGCGCGATAGAGAGCTTTCGCGTAGTTGACATCTTCCACCGGGCTGAGATCGATGAACAGGGCCGTGCGGCCCGCGAAGGTCTTCAGCTCGGCGATGACGTCTTCGATCGGGCGATGGGCATAGGTATTGCGCCAGGCCGTGGGCACGACGCAGAACTCGCATTGATGCGGGCAGCCCCTGGTCGCCTCGATGCTGTTGACCGTGGTGTAGCGGTTTTTCTTCAGCAAGTCGCGACGGGCGATGGGGACGCCTTGCAACACCCTGTCAGTGGGTGCGAAGTAGCGCGGTTGCAGCTGCCCGCGCGCGAAATCGCGCAGCAGTTGCGGCCACGTTTTCTCGGCGTAGCCCAGCACGAGGGCGTCGGCGTGCGGGGCCGCTTCTTCGGGCAAGAGCGTGGCATGCACGCCGCCGATCACCACCGTGTGCCCCCGGGCACGCAGCTCGTCGGCGATGTCATAGGCCCGCAAGGCAGTGCCGGTGATGGCGGTGATGCCCACCAGGTCGGCTTCGAAGTCGAGGTTGAGCGGCTCCACGCCTTCATCTTGCAAGACGATCTCGGCGTTCAACTCCTCCGGGACCATGGCCGCCAGTGTGGTGAGCGTGAGAGGCGCGTAGCGGAGCGAGGTCTTGAAAATGCCCGAACGATTGCGATGAATCGCACCGGCGGGTGAAAGGAGCTGGATCTTCATAGGAACCTCGAGTCCCGCGTTTCGTCCTGCCTCTATCCAACGGGCACGGGGGAGCGGGCCGTGTCACGCGCCACGAACGCTAGCAGCCGGGCGATCAAGGGATCGAATCGGTCGGCGGGCTGAAAGTAGTGATCGGCCCCCCACACCGGCACGATCGTGCCGGTCAGACGGGCCACGTCGCCCAGCAGGAAGCCGCCGCCATCGTTCGGCCCCAGCGGAGCTAGCCTCCTCTGTACTCGTCGCGAGCGCCGGCTGCTCAAATGCTGGACCAGCGGCAAACCCACCAGGTGGAAGACACGCATGTGGGGCGGTGGTGCCAGTACGGCCCTGGCATCACGTTCCAGTGTGGCAATCAGATCGAACGGAAGCCCGCGGAGCCAGCACATGCACCGGATGGCCCAGCGCCTCAGCGGGTTTAGCAGGAGTCGGCCCGCCAGTGCTGTGCC